>NZ_JBEOWY010000008.1:102973-234974 GCF_040296285.1 Kitasatospora sp. NPDC002227 | reverse complement strand
ACCCCAGAACTCGCAGTGGTTCCGGCGGAGAGAGTGCTCACCTGCTGGCGGCTACGGCACCGAGTCTCTACGACTCAGCAAGTCCCATTAGGCGGGTGGGTGCGCACGACGGTCAGCAACGCCATGCCCCGCCCGACGCTCACGGCGGAGTGCCAGGCGGTACGGTCCGCCGTCTCGGGGACGGGCCCGGCCGGGCCGTAAACCGCATAGGCCTGCTGGCTCTCCAAGGTGCCTCAGGCCTCCAGCCCCGGTGCTCCCCAGACAGGGAACCAGCGGGTCAAGTCGGACTCGACGCGGAGGTCGTTCTTGAGCAGGCCGGAGATCTGGATCTCCACCGGGCTGTTGCGCTTCTCGCCGCCGCCGGGCATCGGGGCGAAGGGGTAGAACGAACCTCGCTTGTACAGGTAGACCAGGCCGAGGGGCTGGCCGGAGTCGTTGCGGAAGCCGACGATCGAGCAGAGGAGCTGGGGGCCGAAGCCGTTGGCCTCGAGTTCGCTGTTGACGGCGTGGAGGTCGTTGACCAGGTCGGGGAGTTCTTCGGGGGTGTGGCGGGCGAGGAGCCAGGAGTAGCCGTAGCCGTCCTGGCTGGCCTCCACGGGGGTGCCGCCGTTGGCGGTGTCGGCGTCGAGGAGGGCCCGGACCTGGCGTTGGACCTCGACGAAGGCGCCGCCCTCGACGGCGGCGAAGCAGACGGAGCCGAGGCCGGTGGGTTTGAAGCCGGCCGCGGCTTCGAGGGTCAGGGCGGCGGAGGGGATGCCGAAGAGCTGGTCCAGGTCGGGCTTGACGGGTTTGGTGCGGCCGAAGAGTGCGTCCAGGAATCCCATGAACCGATCCTCACTGGCCGAGTTCGGCCGAGATCTTGCCCAGCTGCGCCAGCCGCTTCTCCAGCGACGGGTGGGTGGACATCAGCTGGCCGGCGGCCTCCCGGGCGCTCAGCGCCGGGGCGAAGTAGAAGGCGTTGTAGGCCTGCGAGGCGCGCAGGTCCTTGCTGGGGATGGCGGCGATCTGGCCGGTCACCTTGGTGAGGGCCGAGGCGAGGGCGCTGGGCCGCCCGGTGAGCTGGGCGGCGGCGCGGTCGGCGGCCAGCTCGCGGTAGCGGGAGAGCAGCCGGGTGAGCAGGAAGCTGATCGCGTAGACCACCATGCTGACCAGCGGGATGACCAGCATCGCGATGGCCGCGTTCTGGTCGTTGCTGTTGCGGTTGTTGCCGCCGAACATGCCGCCGTAGAGGGCGATCCGGGTCATCATCCCGGCGAGCACGCCGAGGAACCCGGCCACCGTCATCACCGCCACGTCCCGGTGGGCGACGTGGGAGAGCTCGTGGGCGAGCACGCCCTCCAGCTCCTCGGGCTCCAGGCGCCGCAGCAGGCCGGTGGTCACGCAGACCACGGCGTTCTGCGGGTTGCGGCCGGTGGCGAAGGCGTTGGGCATGTCGTTGTCCGCGACGGCCACCCGGGGCTTTGGCATGTCGGCCAGGGCGCAGAGGCGGTCAACGGTGCCGTGCAGCTGCGGGTACTGCTCCGGGGTGACCTGGTGGGCGCCCATCGCCCGTTCGGTGATCTTGTCGCTGAACCAGAACTGGGCCACGAAGAGACCGCCCGAGATCAGCACGATCAGCGGCCAGGCCCCGCGCAGCAGGACGATCAGCACTCCGGTGAAGCCGACATAGAGCAGCCCGATGAAGAACATGGTCAGGACCATCCGGCTGGTGAGACCGCGGTCCGGGGCGAAGCGGGAGTGCTGGGGTGACGCCGACATCACTGCTCCTTCTCCGAGAAGTGCACAGATATCACTGTCTGTCTTCGATGCTGCCACCCCGCGACCCGCCGGGCACCGGCGAAGATCGGACGAGGATCACTCGGGCAGGCCGTTCCTGCGGTGGTGGGCGGGCCTTACACTGGCAGGTACGGTCCTGGCACTCTGCCTTCCTGAGTGCCAGAAGGAGTACCGACACCAGCTCAACGGACGAAGACGGAGGTGCGTGCCATGCTCAGCGAGCGGCCGTTGGACGACCGCAAGCTCGCGGTGCTACGCGCCATCGTGCAGGACTACGTCGGCACCGAGGAGCCGGTCGGCTCCAAGGCGCTGGTCGAGCGGCACAGCCTGGGTGTCTCCCCCGCCACGGTGCGCAACGACATGGCGGCGTTGGAGGAGGAGGGGTACATCCACCAGCCGCACACCAGCGCCGGGCGGATCCCCACCGACAAGGGCTACCGCCTGTTCGTCGACCGGCTGGCCGAGGTCAAGCCGATGAGCGCCCCCGAGCGCCGGGCCATCCGGCACTTCCTGGACGGCGCGGTCGACCTGGACGACACCGTCGCCCGGACGGTCCGGCTGCTCGCGCAGCTGACCAGGCAGGTCGCCGTGGTGCAGTACCCCTCGCTCTCCCGCTCCACCGTCCGGCACGTCGAGCTGGTCGCGCTGGCCCCGGCCAAGGTGATGCTGGTGCTGATCACCAACACCGGCCGGGTCGAGCAGCGGATGGTCGACTGCCCCGGCACGGTGGGCGAGACGGTCCTCGCGGACCTGCGGGCCAGGCTGAACGCCCGTGCGGGCGGCCAGCGGCTGCCCGACGTGCCGGCCCTCCTGGAGGACCTGCCGGCCGCCTTCGAGGCGCCCGACCGGCCGACCGTCACCACCGTGCTCGCCACCCTCTTCGAGACGCTCGCCGAGCAGAACGAGGAGCGGATCATGCTGGCCGGCACGGCGAACCTGACCAGGTTCGGCCATGACTTCCCGCTCACCATCCAACCGGTCCTGGAGGCCCTGGAGGAGCAGGTGGTGCTGCTGCGCCTGCTGGGTGAGACGCCCGACGCCGGAGTGACGGTGCGGATCGGCCGGGAGAACGACTACGAAGGACTCAATTCCACCTCGGTCGTGTCCGTCGGTTACGGTTCGGGCGACGAGAGCGTGGCGAAACTGGGCGTGATCGGCCCGACCCGGATGGACTACCCGGGCACAATGGGGGCGGTGCGTGCGGTGGCACGGTACGTGGGCCAGATCCTGGCCGAATCGTAGGAACCAACCGGGCCACCCGGCCCGGTGACCAGTCGCAGCACTTCAACAGGCGGAACAAGCGGAGCATTTGGTGGCCACGGACTACTACGCGGTACTCGGCGTCCGACGGGATGCGGGGCAGGACGAGATCAAGAAGGCGTTCCGGCGCCTTGCCCGTGAACTGCACCCGGACGTCAACCCGGACCCGAAGACGCAGGAGCGGTTCAAGGAGATCAACGCCGCCTACGAGGTGCTCTCCGACCCGGCCAAGCGCCAGGTCTACGACCTCGGTGGCGACCCGCTCTCCCCGAACGGTGGCGGCGGTGGCGCCGGGGGCTTCGGCGCGGGCGCGGCGGGCTTCGGCTTCTCCGACATCATGGACGCCTTCTTCGGCGCCGCAGCCGGCCAGCGCGGCCCGCGCTCGCGGACCCGCCGGGGCCAGGACGCCATGATCCGCCTGGAGATCAGCCTGGAGGAGGCCGCGTTCGGCACCACCAAAGAGCTCCAGGTCGACACGGCCGTCACCTGTACGACGTGTTCCGGCGAGGGCGCGGCCCCCGGCACCTCGGCGCAGACCTGTGACATGTGCCGCGGCAAGGGCGAGGTCTCCCAGGTGACCCGCTCCTTCCTCGGCAACGTGATGACCTCCCGCCCCTGCCCGCAGTGCCAGGGCTTCGGCACCGTCGTCCCGACCCCGTGCCCCGAGTGCGCCGGCGACGGCCGGGTGCGCGCGCGCCGCACCCTCACGGTCAAGATCCCGGCCGGTGTCGACAACGGCACCCGGATCCAGCTGGCCGGCGAGGGCGAGGTCGGCCCTGGTGGCGGCCCCGCCGGTGACCTCTACGTCGAGATCGCCGAGACCACCCACCCGACCTTCCAGCGGCGTGGCGACGACCTGCACTGCACGGTCACCATCCCGATGACGGCCGCGGCGCTCGGCACCCAGGTGCCGCTGACCACCCTGGACGGCGTCGAGGACGTGGACATCCGCCCGGGCACGCAGTCCGGCCAGTCCATCCCGTTGCACGGCCGGGGCATCACCCACCTGCGCGGCGGCGGCCGGGGCGACCTGATAGTGCATGTCGAGGTGCAGACCCCCACCAAGCTCGACCCCGAGCAGGAGGAGCTGCTGCGCCGCCTGGTCCTGCTGCGCGGCGAGGAGCGCCCCTCGGGCACCTTCGCCCCCGGCCAGCAGGGCCTGTTCTCCCGGCTGAAGGACGCCTTCAACGGGCGTTGATCCTTGCTGTTCCGGGCCCCCGCACCGACTGCCGGTGCGGGGGCTCCGTTCGTCCGACCTGTACTGAGGAGTGCCATGACCGCGCCCGTGTTCGTCGTCGAGACCGAGCGGCTGGCGGGGGCCGCGCCGGGCGCGGTGCTCCGGCTGGACGGCCCGGAGGGGCGGCACGCGGCCGCCGTGAAGCGGCTGGAACCCGGGGAGGCCGTCACGCTGGCGGACGGCGCCGGGCGCGGCGTGCACGGGACGGTCGCGGCCGTGCACGGCAAGGACGCGCTGGACGTGCTTGTCGCCGAGGTCCGGGAGGAGCCGGTGGCGGCGGCCCGGATCGTGGTCGTCCAGGCGCTGCCCAAGGGCGACCGGGGCGAGCTGGCCGTCGAGACGATGACCGAGGTCGGCGTCGACGTCGTCATCCCCTGGGCGGCCTCCCGCTGCATCACCCAGTGGAAGGGCGACCGGGGCGCGAAGGCCCTGGCCAAGTGGCGGGCCACCGCACGGGAGGCGGGCAAGCAGGCCCGCCGGCTCCGCTTCCCCGAGGTGGGCGAGCCGATGACGACGCGTCAGCTGCTTCCGCTGCTCGGTGCGGCCTCCTTCGCGGCCGTCCTGCACGAGGAGGGCTCGCTGCCGCTGGCGGCGGCGGAGCTGCCGCCGGCCGGTGACCTGGTGCTGATCGTCGGTCCCGAAGGGGGCATCTCGCCGGAGGAGTTGGCCGCCTTCGCCGAGGCGGGTGCGAAGCCGTACCGGCTCGGGCCGTCGGTGCTGCGGACGTCCACGGCGGGGGTGGCCGGCGGGGCGCTGCTGCTGGCGCACACCGGCCGCTGGAGCTAGGCACTGCGGTCAGTTGCACTATCCGTTCGGGGGCGCGGGGAACTGCGCGACCAGCCCGTGCGGGGCTGCAACTTGCCCTCGGCGGGCGGTGACGGCTCCGCTTCTTCCGGCTCGCGCAGTTCCCCGCGCCCCTGATAGTGCAACTGGCTGTGGTTGTGAAGTGAGCCTGTTTAGAGTGGCGCCGTGAGCTCTTACCTGCGGTATCCGCATGTGCACGGCGACTTGGTCGCCTTCGTAGCCGAGGACGACGTCTGGCTGGCGCCGGTCGAGGGGGGTCGGGCCTGGCGGGTGACGGCGGACCGGGTGGCGGTGCGTCAGCCGCGGTTCTCGCCGGACGGGCGGCACCTGGCGTGGACCTCCTTCCGGGACGGCCGCCCCGAGGTGCACGTGGCGCCGGCCGAGGGCGGGGAGAGCCGCCGGCTGACGTACTGGGGCAATCCGGCCACCGCGCTGCGGGGTTGGCTGCCCGACGGCCGGCCGGTGGCCGTCACCGCCGCCGGGCACGGCTCGCCCCGCCGGACGTGGGCGTACGCCCTGCCGCTGGACGGCGGCGAGCCCGAGCGGCTGCCGTACGGCCCGATCGGCGGCCTGGCCCTGGAGCCGGGCGGCGACCGCGCGCTGCTGCTCTCGGCCGCGAGCACCGAGCCCGCCCGCTGGAAGCGCTACCGCGGCGGCCAGGTCGGCAAGTTGTGGATCGGCAGCGGGCAGTTCGAGCGGGTGCACGCCGAGCTCGGCGGCAACATCGCCTCCCCGCTGTGGATCGGCGAGCGGATCGCCTTCCTCTCCGACCACGAGGGCGTCGCGCAGCTGTACTCCAGCCGCCCGGACGGCGGTGACCTGCGCTGCCACAGCGACCACGCGCAGTTCTACGCCCGGGACGCGGCGAGCGACGGCACCCGGGTGGTCTGGCACAGCGCGGGCGAGCTCTGGCTGCTGGACGACCTGGCGGGAGCCGCCCCGCGCCGGTTGGAGATCGACCTGGCCGGCCCGCGCACCGGCCGCCGTCCGCAGCCGGTGCCCGCCCAGCTGGACGAGTCCGCGCCGGACCACACCGGCCGGGCCTCGGTGGCCCTGGTGCGCGGCACCGTGCACTGGCTGACCCACCGGGAGGGCCCGGCCCGGGTGCTCGCCGAGCCCGCCGGGGTGCGGGCCCGCCTGGTGGCGGTGGTGCCCGCTGCGGAGGGCGGCGAGCAGGGGGCGCTCTGGGTGAGCGACGCCGAGGGCGAGGACGCGGTCGAGTACGCCCCGGCGGCGCTCGGCTCCGAGCGGCGGCGGCTGGCCTCGGGGCAGTTGGGGCGGGCGGTCGAGCTGGCCGTCGCGCCGGACGGCGCCCGGGTGGCGGTGGCCGCGCACGACGGCCGGGTGCTGGTGGTCGGCCTGGCCGACGGCGAGGTGCGGGAGTTGGCCCGCAGCGCCGACGGCGAGGTGCACGGCCTGGTCTGGTCGCCGGACTCCGCCTGGCTGGCCTGGTCGCAGCCGGCCCTCGGGCCGTGGAGCCTGCGCCAGATCATGCTGGCCGAGCTCGCGAGCGGCAGCGTCGCCGAGGCCACCCCGGCCCGGTTCGTCGACTACGCGCCGGCCTTCACGGCCGACGGCCGCCACCTGGCCTTCCTCTCCGTCCGGCACTTCGATCCGGTCTACGACGCGCACGTCTTCGACCTGTCCTTCCCGACCGGCTGCCGCCCGTACCTGATCACGCTGGCCGCCGACACGCCGTCCCCGTTCGGCCCGCAGCGGGCCGGGCGCCCGGTGGGGGACGAGGAGGAGCCGAAGAAGGAGCCCAAGGAGGGCGAGGAGGAGGCCGCCGACGCGCCTGAGGCCACCCGGGTCGACCGGGAGGGCATCGCGGACCGGATCATCCCCTTCCCGGTCGAGGGCGGCCGCTTCGGCAGCCTGCTCGCGGCCAAGGACGCCGTGCTGTGGACCAGGCTGCCGCTGGTCGGCGAGCTCGGTGACAGCGCCGCCTCGCCGGAGGACGAGCACCCCCGGGCGAGCCTGGAGCGGTTCGACCTGAAGAAGCTCCGGGTCGAGGAACTCGTCGGCGAGCTGGACGACTTCGCCGTCAGCGGGGACGGGCAGCGGATCACCGTGCTCGACCACGGCGCGCTGCGCTCGCTGCCCGCCGGGCACAAGGCGGGCGAGGACGAGGAGATCGAGGTCGACCTGGCCCGGCTTCGGGTCAGCGTGGACCCGGCGGCCGAGTGGCGGCAGATGTTCGACGAGAACGGCCGCCTGATGCGGGACAACTACTGGCGGGCCGACCTCGGCGGCTTCGACTGGGCGGGAACGCTGGAGCGCTACCGCCCGCTGGTGGACCGGCTGGGCTCGCACGACGACCTGACCGACCTGCTCTGGGAGGTGGTCGCCGAGCTCGGCACCTCGCACGCCTACGTGGTGCCGCTCGGCCGGGGCGCCGACGCGGCCCGGCGGCAGGGCCTGCTCGGCGCCGACCTGGTGCGCGAGGGCGGGCAGTGGCGGGTGGCCCGGGTGCTGCCCGGGGAGTCCTCCGACCCCAGGGCCCGCTCGCCGCTGGCCGCGCCCGGCGTGGCCGTCCGCGCGGGCGACGCGCTGCTGGCCGTCAACGGGCGGCCGGTCGACCCCGTCACCGGCCCCGCGCCGCTGCTCGCGGGCACGGCCGGTCAGCCGGTCGAGCTGACGGTGGCCGGGCCCGACGGCACCGAGCGCTACCCGGTGGTGGTGCCGCTGGCCGACGAGGAGGCGCTGCGCTACCACGACTGGGTGGCCGGCCGGCGGGCCGCCGTCCGGGAGCTCTCCGGCGGCCGGCTCGGCTACCTGCACGTGCCGGACATGGTCAGCTCGGGCTGGGCCCAGCTCCACCGCGACCTGCGGGTGGAGATGGCCAAGGAGGGCGTGGTCGTGGACCTCCGGGAGAACCAGGGCGGCCACACCTCGCAGCTGATCGTGGAGAAGCTGGCCCGCCGGATCGTCGGCTGGGACCTCGGCCGGGACCTCGCGACGGCCGACGCCTACCCGCACGACGCCCCGCGCGGCCCGGTGGTGGCGCTGGCCGACGAGTACTCCGGCTCGGACGGGGACATCGTCAACGCCGCGATCCAGGCGCTGGGCATCGGCCCGGTGGTCGGCACCCGGACGTGGGGCGGGGTGATCGGCATCGACAGCAAGTACACCCTGGTCGACGGCACCCTGGTGACCCAGCCCAAGTACGCCTACTGGCTGGAGGGTTACGGCTGGGGCGTGGAGAACCACGGGATCGACCCGGACGTCGAGGTGGTCATCGCCCCGCAGGACTGGGTGGCCGGCCAGGATCCCCAGCTGGCCGAGGGTGTCCGCCTCGCCCTGGTGGCCCTCGCGGAGCGCCCGGCGCTCACCCCGCCGCCATTGCCGTGAGTCCTTCGGCCGGGCAGAGTTGGCCGTCCCGTCGATGACCGTCGGGACGGCCCCCGGAGGCACCATGACGATCCACCACCTGGACTGCGCGACCATGTGCCCGCTCGGCGGCCGGGCCCTGCTGGGCAGCGGCGGGTCGCTGACCGGGCGGATGGTCGGCCACTGCCTGCTGGTCGAAGGGCCGGAGGGTCTGGTGCTGGTGGACACCGGCTTCGGCACCCGGGACGTGGCCGAGCCGGCCCGGGTCGGCCGGGGGCTGCTGCTCGCGGCGCGGCCCCGGTTCAGTCTGGCCGGGACGGCGCTGCACCAGGTCAGGGCGCTGGGCCACGACCCGCGGGACGTGCGGGACATCGTGCTGACCCACCTGGACGCCGACCACGCGGGCGGGATCAGCGACTTCCCCGACGCCCGGGTGCACGTCCTCGCCGAGGAACTGGCCGCCGCGCGGCACCCGCGCACCTCGAACGAGCGCCAGCGCTACCGCTCGGTGCAGTGGAGCCACGGGCCGAAGTGGGTGGAGCACTCCCTCGAGGGCGAGAGCTGGTACGGCTTCTCGGCCGCCCGGGTGCTCGACGCCCCCGAGGTGCTCCTGGTGCCGCTGGCCGGGCACACCCGGGGGCACAGCGCGGTGGCCGTGCGCAGCGGTGACGGCTGGCTGCTGCACAGCGGCGACGCGTACTTCCACCACCGGGAGGCCTACGGCCGGGCCCCGCTGATGCTCCGGCTCTTCCAGCGCTCGCTGGCCACCGACAACGCGGCCCGCCTGCACAACCAGGCCCGCCTGCGGGCCCTGCGGCTGGACCACGAGCGGGAGATCGACGTCTTCTGCGCCCACGACGCCCACGAGCTGGGCCGCTTTCGCTAGGCTCATCGGCGCAACCATGATCCCGTGTTGAGGAGTAGCCAGATGGCCGGCGAGGCGCAGTCCGACTGCCTGTTCTGCAAGATCGTGGCGGGCGAGATCCCGGCGACCGTCGTGCGCAGGACGGAGCGCACGCTGGCCTTCCGCGACATCGCTCCCAAGGCGCCGACCCACGTGCTGGTCATCCCGCACGCGCACTACCCGAACGCCGCCGAGCTGGCCGCCGCCGAGCCGGCGATCGCCGGTGAGCTGCTCGCCGAGGCCGGCAGGGTGGCCGAGGGCGAGGGGCTGAAGGACTACCGGCTGATCTTCAACACCGGTGCGGGCGCCGGCCAGACGGTCTTCCACGCGCACGTGCACCTGCTCGGCGGCAAGCCGATGACCGAGCGCATGGTCTGAGCCCGTGTCACAGCGCGAACTCGTCGTCCTCGGCACCGCCAGCCAGGTGCCCACCCGGCACCGCAACCACAACGGCTACCTGCTCCGCTGGGACGGCGAGGGCCTGCTGTTCGACCCCGGCGAGGGCACCCAGCGGCAGATGCTGCACGCCGGGGTCTCCGCCACCGGCATCACCCGGATCGGCGTGACGCACTTCCACGGCGACCACTGCCTGGGCCTGCCCGGCGTGGTCCAGCGGATCAACCTGGACCAGGTGCCGCACCCGGTGGACGTGTACTACCCGGCCACCGGTGAGGTGTTCTACGAGCGCCTCACCCAGGCCAGCGCCTTCCACTCCACCGCCGAGCTGCGCCCGCGCCCGATCGACGCCCCCGGCCGGCTCGCGGCCCCCGGCGCGCCGTTCGAGCTGTACGCGGCCCGGCTCTCGCACCCCGTCGACTCCTACGGCTACCGGCTGGTCGAGCCGGACGGCACCCGGCTGCTGCCCGAGCGCCTGGCCGCGCTCGGCCTGCGCGGCCCCGACGTCGGCCGGCTGCAGCGCGAGGGCAGCGTCGAGCTCGACGGGCGCACCGTCACCCTGGCGGAGGTCAGCGTGGCCCGCCCCGGGCAGCGGTTCGGCTTCGTGATGGACACCCGGCTCTGCGACGGCGTGTACGAGCTCGCCGAGGGCGCCGACCTGCTGGTGATCGAGGCGACCTTCCTGGAAGCCGACGCCCGCCTCGCCGAGGACCACGGTCACCTCACCGCCGCCCAGGCGGCCAGGGTGGCCACCGAGTCGGGGGTCTCCACCCTGGTGCTCACCCACTTCTCGCAGCGCTACCCCGACCTGGACGGCCACCTCGCCGAGGCCCGGGAGCACTTCGACGGGCACCTGGTGATCGCCGAGGACCTCGCCCGGGTCCCGGTGCCGCCGCGCCGGGCAGACGGCTGAGCCCCGTACCGGCACGGCGCGCGGACTAAAACCAGTCGCGCACACCCGTGCGGGTGGCGCAGCATCGACAGGCCGCCAGGCCCGGTGGCGGCCGCACGCCGCCGCAGCGATCATCCCTGCGGCGTACCCTGGTGACCCCGGAGCAGACCGGGCGGCACCCCGACGACGGATGGGATGAGGCAGGCCGCAGCGCCGACCCATGACTGAGACAACGCAGACCCCCGCCAACGGACAGCCGCGCCCCGACCGTGCGGCCAGCGCCCGGATCGTCATCCCCGAGAAGCACCCGATGGTCACCCTGCTCGGAGCCTCCGACTCCCTCCTGCGGGTGATCGAGCAGGGCTTCCCCGAGGCGGACATCCACGTCCGCGGCAACGAGGTGACGGCCACCGGCAGCACCGCCGAGGTCGCTCTCGTGAAGCAGCTGTTCAACGAGATGATGCTGGTGCTGCGCACCGGCCAACCCCTGACGGAGGACGCCGTGGAGCGCTCCATCACCATGCTCAGGAGCGCCGCCTCGGACCCGGACCACCCGGCCCCGTCCGAGGTGTTCACAGCGAACATCCTCTCCAACCGCGGCCGCACCATCCGGCCCAAGACGCTGAACCAGCAGAAGTACGTCGACGCGATCGACAAGCACACCATCGTCTTCGGCCTCGGCCCCGCGGGCACCGGCAAGACCTACCTGGCGATGGCCAAGGCCGTGCAGGCCCTGCAGGCCAAGGAGGTCAACCGGATCATCCTGACCCGTCCGGCCGTCGAGGCGGGCGAGCGGCTGGGCTTCCTGCCCGGCACCCTGTACGAGAAGATCGACCCGTACCTGCGCCCGCTCTACGACGCGCTGCACGACATGATGGACCCGGACTCCATCCCCCGGCTGATGGCCGCGGGCACCATCGAGGTCGCCCCGCTGGCCTACATGCGCGGCCGGACCCTCAACGACGCCTTCATCATCCTGGACGAGGCGCAGAACACCTCGCCCGAGCAGATGAAGATGTTCCTCACCCGCCTCGGGTTCAACTCCCGGGTGGTCGTCACTGGCGACACCAGCCAGATCGACCTCCCCGGTGGCACCCGTAGCGGTCTCAAGGTCGTCCAGGAGATCCTGGTGGACGTCCCCGACATTCACTTCTCCGTGCTGACCAGCACCGATGTGGTGCGCCACAAGCTGGTGGGCCGCATCGTGGACGCCTACGAGCGCTGGGACGCCCAGCAGGAGGCGGGCGCGAGCGGGGCCGACAAGCCGCGCAAGCCCGTCCAGCGCAAGGGCGCCCGCACCCCCCGACAGTCCCATCGCACCGAAAGCTGAGTACCAACCCCTCCATGTCGATCGACATCGCCAACGAGTCCGGCTGGGACGCCGACGAGGACGCCATCCTCGACGTCGCCCGCTTCGCCCTCGACAAGATGCGCATCCATCCGCAGTCCGAGCTGTCCGTGATCCTGGTCGACGCGGCGGCGATGGAGGAGCTGCACATCCAGTGGATGGACCTCCCGGGCCCCACGGACGTGATGTCCTTCCCGATGGACGAGCTGCGCCCCGGCAAGGAGGGCGAGGAGCTGCCGCAGGGCCTCCTCGGCGACATCGTGCTCTGCCCCGAGGTGGCCGAGAAGCAGGGCCTGGCGGCCCCCTCCAAGCACTCGATGGACGAGGAGCTGCAGCTGCTCACCGTCCACGGGGTGCTGCACGTGCTCGGCTACGACCACGAGGAGCCGGAGGAGGAGCGGCAGATGTTCGCCCTCCAGAAGCGGATCCTGGACGACTGGCGGGCCGGTCGCGGGCTCTCGGGGATCTCCCCGGCGCCGACCGTCCACTGAGGCCCGCGCTGTGAGTGGTGAGAGTACGAGCTTCCTGGTCGGGGCTCTGCTGCTGGTCGTGCTCGGTTGGCTGGCGGCCTGTGCCGAGGCGGGGATCTCGCGGATCTCGCGGTTCCGCGCCGAGGAGGCCGTCCGGGCCGGCCGGCGCGGCGCCGACCGGCTGCTGACCCTGGCCTCCGACCCGATCCGCTACCTCAACCTGGCGACCCTGATCCGGGTCGCCAGCGAGATGGCGGCGGCGGTCCTGGTCACCGTGGTCTGCGTGCGGAACCTGCACCAGACCTGGCAGGCCGTGCTGCTGGCCTTCGGGGTGATGGTGCTGGTCTCCTTCGTCGCGGTGGGCGTCTCCCCGCGCACGATCGGCCGCCAGCACCCGCTGACCACGGCCACGGCGGCCTCCTTCGTGCTGCTGCCGCTGGCCCGGGTCCTCGGCCCGATCCCGAGACTGCTGATCCTCCTGGGCAACGCGCTGACCCCGGGCAAGGGCTACCGCGAGGGGCCGTTCGCCTCCGAGGCCGAGCTGCGGGCGCTGGTCGACCTGGCCGAGAAGGACGACCTGATCGAGGACGAGGAGCGCCGGATGGTG
Organism: Kitasatospora sp. NPDC002227; assembly: GCF_040296285.1. Taxonomy (NCBI): domain Bacteria; kingdom Bacillati; phylum Actinomycetota; class Actinomycetes; order Kitasatosporales; family Streptomycetaceae; genus Kitasatospora; species Kitasatospora sp. NPDC002227. The sequence continues at coordinate 221,950 of NZ_JBEOWY010000008.1, read as the reverse complement.
CACTCCGTCTTCGAGCTGGGCGACACCATCGTCCGCGAGGTCATGGTGCCGCGCACCGACCTGGTGATGATCGAGCGGCACAAGACCGTCCGCCAGGCGCTCACCCTGGCGCTGCGCTCCGGCTTCTCCCGGATACCCGTGGTCGGCGACAACGAGGACGACGTGGTGGGCATCGTCTACCTCAAGGACCTGGTCCGCCGCACCCACATCAACCGGGACGCCGAGTCCGAGCCGGTCTCCGCCGTGATGCGTCCGGCCGTGTTCGTCCCGGACAGCAAGCCGGCCGGTGACCTGCTGCGCGAGATGCAGCAGATGCGCTCGCACGTGGCGATCGTGATCGACGAGTACGGCGGCACCGCCGGTCTGGTCACCATCGAGGACGTGCTGGAGGAGATCGTCGGCGAGATCACCGACGAGTACGACCGCGAGACCGCCCCGGTCGAGGACCTGGGGGAGGGCGAGTTCCGGGTGACCGCCCGCCTGCTGGTCGAGGACCTGGGCGAGCTGTACGGCCTGGAGCTGGTCGACGAGGACGTGGAGACGGTCGGCGGCCTGCTGGCCAAGCACCTGGGCCGGGTGCCGATCCCGGGCTCCTCCTGCGCGGTGCCGGTGCCGGAGGAGGCCGACGGCACCATGACCGCGATCCGGCTGACCGCCGAGAGCTCGGCCGGGCGCCGCAACCGGATCGGCACCGTGCTGGTCTCGCCGGTGCGGCCGGGCGCCGAGGACCCCCAGGCCGAGGAGAGCGACTGAGGGTCGGCCGGGCCCGGATGGGGCAGCCCGGTTGCCGGGCCCGGCCGACCTCCCCACGATGGGGCCATGACGCACGAACTCCGAGCCGAGACCGGCTCCGACGGGCAGATCCTCAAGTGGCACGTCGTGCGGGACTCCGAGCCTGCCGCGATGTGCGGGCGCGAGATCGCGGCCGACGCCGCGCGGGAGCCCGAATCCAAGTGGGGCACCGGGCTGCGGGGCTGCCAGCAGTGCGGCTCGCTCTACATGCACGAGGCCCCGCACTACCCCGGGGACCCGCACCGCTGAGTGGTTCCCCACCGCGTGCCGACGTACGTTGGAAGACGGTGCGGGCGGCATCCGTCCGCGTGGTGGGAGGTCACCGTGAAACTCCAAGACGAACTGCCCATGGACCACCGGCTCGCGACGGTCTACCGGATCGGCGCGGGCCTCGGTGGAGTCTTCCTGCTGGTCTTCGGGATCCTCGGGATGACGAGCCACCCCGGCTTCCTGAGCACCCACGGCGACAAGATCGCCGGCATGACGACCAACGGCGCGCTCAGCGTGCTCTCGGTGGTGGTGGGGCTGGTGCTGATCGCCGGTGCGGTGATCGGCGGCATCTTCGCCTCGAACCTCAACATGGTGGTGGGCTCGCTCTTCGTACTGGCCGGGTTCTACGGCCTGGTGGTGCTCGGCACCCCGGGCGGCAACATCCTGAACTTCCGAATGTCGAACGTGCTCTTCAGCTTCGTCTTCGGCTTCGCGGTGCTGACCTTCGGGATGTACGGCCGGGTGAGCAGCCATCTCCCGCACGACAATCCGTACTGGCAGAAGCGCCGGGCCCGGGAGCAGGGCCTGCCCTCCGGTCCGCCCGCCATGGTCAAGATCTTCAAGCCCGGCCCGCCGAACCCGATCGGGCACTGACGCCTATGCTCGGCGCATGAGCGAGATTGACGACCTGGACCCTGAAGACAAGAAGATCATCACCCTGGCCCGCTCCGCGCGGGCCCGCAACGGCGTCGCCGAGGGCGCTGCCGTCCGCGACGAGACCGGCCGCACCTATGTGGCCGGTACCGTCGCGCTCGAGTCGCTGCGGCTGAGCGCGCTGCAGACGGCGGTGGCGATGGCGGTGGCGAGCGGGGCCCGCAGTCTGGAGGCGGCGGCCGTGGTCTCCGAGGCCGCGCAGCCCGCCGAGGCCGACCTCGCGGCCGTCCGGGACTTGGGCGGGGCCGGGACGCCGGTGCTGCTCGCCGGGCCGGACGGGGCGCTGAAGCTCGCGGCCAAGGCGGAGTAGCCGTGCTGCCCACCCCCTCCGGGTCGATAGTCTGACCGGAAGGGGGTGGGCTGCCGTGGGGGCACTGGGGTTCTTCGCCGCGCTGCTGGCGAGTGTGATGGGGATGGGCCGCTGGGAGGAGACCGGCTCGCCGTACTGGCTCGCGGGCTCGATCGCGCTCTTCGTGCTCACCCTGATCGGCGGTCTGAGCTCCCGGCGCGGGCGCCGCTAGGGCCGGCGATCCGTGCGCCGCTCGGTGCGCCGGGCGGTGCGCCGGGTGGGGGTGGCGGGCGGCTCCCGGGCGATCAGGGAGAATGGTGGGCATGAGTGCCCCTTCCACCCCGTACCGCTCCGGGTTCGCGTGCTTCGTCGGCCGCCCTAACGCGGGTAAGTCGACCCTGACCAACGCCCTGGTCGGGACGAAGGTCGCGATCACCTCCGACCGTCCGCAGACCACCCGCCACACCGTGCGCGGGGTCGTCCACCGCCCTGATTCGCAGCTGGTGCTGGTCGACACCCCCGGCCTGCACAAGCCGCGCACCCTGCTCGGCGAGCGCCTCAACGACCTCGTCCGCTCCACCTGGGCCGAGGTCGACGTGATCGGCTTCTGCCTGCCCGCCGACCAGAAGCTCGGCCCCGGCGACAAGTTCATCGCCAAGGAGCTGGCCGAGGTCAAGAAGACCCCCAAGGTCGCCATCGTCACCAAGACCGACCTGGTCGACTCCAAGAAGCTGGCCGAGCAGCTGATCGCCGTCCAGCAGCTGGGCGTCGAGCTCGGCATCGAGTGGGCGGAGATCATCCCCGTCTCGGCCGTCGGCGACAGCCAGGTGCAGCTGGTCGGCGACCTGATCACCAAGCTGCTCCCGGCCGGTCCGCCGCTCTACCCGGACGGCGACCTCACCGACGAGCCCGAGCAGATCATGGTCGCCGAGCTGATCCGCGAGGCCGCCCTCGAGGGCGTGCGCGACGAGCTGCCGCACTCGCTGGCCGTGGTGGTCGAGGAGATGATCCCCCGCGAGGGCCGCCCGGCCGACCGGCCGCTGCTCGACATCCACGCCAACGTCTACATCGAGCGGCAGAGCCAGAAGGCCATCGTGATCGGCGCCAAGGGCGCCCGGCTCAAGCACGTCGGCTCCACCGCCCGCAAGCACATCGAGGCACTGCTCGGCACCCCGGTCTTCCTCGACCTGCACGTGAAGGTCGCCAAGGACTGGCAGCGGGACCCGAAGCAGCTGCGCAAGCTGGGCTTCTGACGCCTGATCAGGCCGCCGGTTGCCCCTCGCGCAGGACGAGCGAGATCAGCTCCCGCTGGGAGTCGGTCAGTTTCGGGTCGGCGCAGTGCACCGTGCGGCCGTCCACGGTGATCTCGTAGTGGAAGCCGTCCGGCACCCCGTAGGAGGGCCCGCGCAGCCCGCCGGCCACGGCCTCGCGGGCGAGGGCGTGGACGTGCGGGGCGTCGGGCCGCTCCTCGGTGTCCAGCTCCGAGCGGAGGGTGCGGCCCGCGAAGCCGCCGGTACGGGTCACCTGGATGCGCATGATCGCCAGTCTGTGTGGAAGTGACGGTGGTGGTGCGGTTCTTCACGGAGTATGCGCGAGTGCCACCCGTCTGCGTAGCACTCGCGCACAACTGCGCTGACGAGGCGTCAGATTCCGGCCGTCCGGCAGGTGTGGGGGGTCAGCCGGCGCTGATCCCCACCTGCGACCAGGCGGCGACCACGGTGGTGGCCACCGAGGCGTCGCTGAACCCGGCCCGGGCGGCGGCCACCGTCGCCCGGGCGAAGGCCGTGAAGTCGGCGTCGTGGGCGAGCTCGCCGCCGGTCAGGGTGGCGTACCAGATCCGCCCGGCCGTCTCCCAGGCGTTGCCGCCGAGCGCGGTGGCCAGCAGGTAGAAGGCGTGGTTGGGGATGCCCGAGTTGATGTGCACCCCGCCCTCGTCCTCGGAGGTGTCCACGTAGTCCCGCAGGTGGGCGGGCTGCGGGTCCTTGCCGAGCTGCGGGTCGTCGTAGGCCGTGCCCGGGGCCTTCATCGAGCGCAGCGCCACGCCCTGGATGCCCGGGGCGAGCAGCCCGGCGCCGATCAGCCAGTCCGCGTCGGCGGCCGACTGCCGCAGGGCGTACTGCTTGACCAGCGAGCCGAAGACGTCCGAGACCGACTCGTTGAGCGCGCCGGACTGGTCGTGGTAGTCGAGCCCGGCGCTGTACTGGGTGACGCCGTGCGTCAACTCGTGGCCGATCACGTCCACCGAGACGGTGAAGTCGTTGAAGATCACGCCGTCCCCGTCGCCGAAGACCATCCGGGAGCCGTCCCAGAAGGCGTTGTCGTACTTCACCCCGTAGTGGACGGTGGCGTCCAGCGGCAGCCAGCTTCCGTCGATCGAGTGACGGCCGTAGACGTCCTGGTACAGCGCGAAGGTGTCACCCAGGGCGTCGTACGCGCGGTTGACGGACCCGTCGGCCACCGGCGCGCCGCCCTCCTGGCGGACGGTCCGGCCCGGGGTCTTCTGGGTGTGATGGGCGTCCCCGATGATCCGGGTCAGCTGGTGGGCCGGAGCCTTGGCGGGCAGGGCCGTCAGGCGCGCGGCGCGGTGCGCGGCGTCCAGGGCGAGGGAGAGCTGCGCGGGCTCGTGCCCCTGCTCGGCGAGGTGGTCGAGGACGTAGGGCGGGACGATGCTGCAGAAGTGCGCGGCAGGTGTCATGTCGCCAAGAGTGAGGCATCGGTGACCAGATGTCACCAGCTTTGCTGCCCACCGGTCGTCTCAAGGAGTGGAATGGTGGCCCGGTTCACTCCGCCCGGCCGGTCGCCTGGGTTACGCTGGGCGGCATCATGCGTCACTGGCTGCTTCTTCTTAGCTGCCGCGGCGAGGGCCTGTAGACCAGTAAGGCCGGCCCCCTCGCCGCGGGGATCGTGCTGCGCCCGTACGCATCAATGTCGATGTCTCTTCTGCGGCGCACCAGTCGGCCGAGTCGGGTGTCCATCACCCCGACCTCAGCCCGCACCATTCAACGGAAGCCGAGAGTCTCTTCATGACCGAGCAGTCCGCCATCGCCCGTGCGTTCACCGACCGCCCGACCCCGATCACGGCCGCGAGCGTCCGCCAGCAGCCTTCCGGGATGCCCTTTCAGCGGTACGTACCCTTCGGTGCCGTCGACCTGCCGGACCGCACCTGGCCGAGCAAGGTGATCACCGAGGCGCCGCGCTGGCTGTCCACCGACCTGCGGGACGGCAACCAGGCGCTGATCGACCCGATGTCGCCCGCCCGCAAGCGCAAGATGTTCGACCTGCTGGTCAAGCTGGGCTACAAGGAGATCGAGGTCGGCTTCCCCTCCTCGGGCGCCACCGACTTCGACTTCGTCCGCTCGCTGATCGAGGACGGGGCGATCCCGGAGGACGTCACCATCTCGGTGCTGACCCAGGCCCGCGAGGACCTGATCGAGCGCACCGTGGAGTCGCTGCGCGGCGCCCCCCGGGCCACCGTGCACCTGTACAACGCGACTTCGCCGCTGTTCCGCCGGGTGGTCTTCAAGGGCTCGAAGGAGGACATCAAGGCGATCGCCACCGACGGCACCCGCCTGGTGATGGAGTACGCCGAGAAGATCCTGGGCGACGACACGGTCTTCGGTTACGAGTACTCGCCGGAGATCTTCATCGACACCGAGCTGGACTTCGCGCTGGAGGTCTGCGAGGCGGTGATGGACGTCTGGCAGCCGGGCGAGGGCCGCGAGATCATCCTGAACCTGCCGACCACGGTCGAGCGCTCCACGCCGAACGTCTACGCCGACAAGATCGAGTGGATGTCGCGGAACCTGACCCGCCGCGAATTCGTCTGCCTGTCCACCCACCCGCACAACGACCGGGGCACCGGCGTGGCCTCCGCCGAGCTGGCGATGATGGCCGGTGCGGACCGGGTCGAGGGCTGTCTGTTCGGCCAGGGCGAGCGGACCGGCAACCTGGACCTGGTCAACGTCGGGATGAACCTGTTCTCCCAGGGCGTGGACCCGATGATCGACTTCTCCGACATCGACGAGATCCGCCGCACCGCCGAGTACTGCAACCAGATGCCGGTGCCCGAGCGCCACCCCTACGCGGGCGACCTGGTCTACACCTCCTTCTCGGGCTCGCACCAGGACGCGATCAAGAAGGGCTTCGACGCGCTGGAGGCCGACGCGGCCGCGGCCGGCGTGCCGGTCGGGGAGTACACCTGGGGCGTGCCGTACCTGCCGATCGACCCGAAGGACGTCGGCCGCTCCTACGAGGCCGTGATCCGGGTCAACTCGCAGTCCGGCAAGGGCGGCATCGCGTACGTCCTGAAGAACGACCACAAGCTGGACCTGCCGCGCCGGATGCAGATCGAGTTCTCGAAGATCATCCAGGTCAAGACCGACAGCGAGGGCGGCGAGGTCACCCCGGCCGCGATCTGGGACGTCTTCCAGGACGAGTACCTGCCGACCCCGGGCAACCCGTGGGGCCGGATCAGCCTGAGCGGCTCGCGCAGCCTGACCACCGAGGACGGCCGCGACGCGCTGACCACCGAGGCGGTCGTGGACGGCGTGCCGGCCACCCTGACCGGTACCGGCAACGGCCCCGTCTCCGCCTTCGGTGACGCGCTGGCCCGGATCGGCGTGGACGTACGGGTGCTGGACTACGCCGAGCACGCGCTGAGCGAGGGCGGCGACGCGCAGGCCGCCGCGTACGTCGAGTGCGCCGTGGACGGCAAGGTGCTGTGGGGCGTCGGCATCGACTCGAACACCGTGCTGGCTTCGCTGAAGGCGATGGTGAGCGCCGTCAACCGCGCGCAGCGCGGCTGACCTGCCCGTTGTGAGTCGTGGCGCGGATCCGATGTGTTCCGCGCCACACTTTTACCCGTTCGGGGTGCTGACACATCCCCGTAACCGTGGCAGCATCTATCCACCGGTTGACCGGGGTCGGTGGGACGGCCTCGGCGCCGGTCGCGTGACCTGCCCATTGATGTGCAGGCCGCCTGCCATGTCTGGGGAGTTGGCGCCGTGACAGGGTTGTGGGGTGTCCGTCCTCGGTGGCGGACTGACGTCCTCGGTGAGTTCTTCTGTCCGGGCTGTGGTGGGGATCGCAACTACCGTCGGCAGCACGGTCGGCGGTGGCTGCGGTTGGTCGGTACGCCGGTCCTCCCGCTCGGTCCGGTGCTCGGCAGTGTGCAGTGCACCACCTGCCACGGCAGGTACGGCGTGGAAACCCTGGAGCAACCCACCTGTGTCCGGCTTGCGTCGATGCTGCGGGACGCCCAGTACACCGTCGCGCTGGCCGTGCTCGCGGCCGGTGGCACCGGCGGCCGGGCCGCCCGGGAGGCCGCCTGCGCCGTGGTCCGGGAGGCCGGGTTCGAGGACTGCGGGGAGGCCCAGGTGCTCGCCGCGCTGGCCGCCCTCTCGGGCGAGGGCGGGGACGCGCCGGTCGACCTGGACGGCGCCGGCAGCGGCCTGACCATCGAACTGCACGCCGCCCTCGAGCCGTTGGCCCCGCACCTGGCCCAGCAGGGCCGCGAGCGGCTGCTGTTGCAGGGCGCCTGGATCGCCCTCGCCGACGGCCGCTACCTCCCGCAGGAACGTACCGCCCTGGCGGCCGTCGGCCGCTGCCTCAAGCTCGCGGAGAGCAGGGTCGGCGAACTGCTCGAGTCGGCGACCAGCGCGCCGCACTGACTCTCTCCTCGGTACTCCGCACGACTCGTTTCCCCTCGGTCCTCCGTTCGTCTCCGCATTCCCCCCAGGCCGGGCCCGACTCCCCCCTCCGGGCCCGCCGTCACCCGCACCAGCGGTGTCCACCCCCACGGGCCGAGGTGCGGGCGTACGGCTGCCCTTGTCCTGGAGCGCTCCCCGGGTGCGGGACAATGGTGGGATGGTCACTCTGCCCGAGGCCTCCCTTCGACTCGACGGCGGCCGCCCATGAGCCTCATCCGCGACGACGGTGTCGTGCTCCGCGTGCAGAAGCTCGGCGAGGCCGATCGGATCATCACCCTGCTCACCCGCCAGCACGGCAAGGTGCGCGCGGTCGCCCGGGGCATCCGCAAGACCAAGTCCAAGTTCGGCGCCCGGCTCGAGCCGTTCTCCCACGTGGACGTGCAGTTCTTCAGCCGGAACACCGAGCTGATCGGCCGCTCGATGCCGCTCTGCACCCAGGTCGAGACGATCGCCCCGTACGGCGGCGCGATCGTCACCGACTACGGCCGCTACACCGCGGGCACCGCGATGCTGGAGACGGCCGAGCGCTTCGCCGAGAACGAGGGTGAGCCGGCCGTCCAGCAGTACCTGCTGCTGGTCGGCGCGCTGCGCACGCTGGCCCAGGGGCTGCACGAGTCGCACCTGGTGCTGGACGCCTTCCTGCTGCGCTCGCTGGCCGTCAACGGCTACGGCGCGAGCTTCACCGACTGCGCCAAGTGCGGTCTGGAGGGCCCGAACCGCTTCTTCTCGCTGCAGGCGGGCGGGGTGCTCTGCTCGGACTGCCGAGTGCCGGGAAGTGCCGTACCCTCCCCTGAGACACTGGTACTGCTCGGCGCGCTGCTGTCAGGGGACTGGCACACGGCCGACACCTGCGAGCCACGGTACTGGCGGGAGGGCAGCGGTCTGGTCGCCGCCTACCTGCAGTGGCACCTGGAGCGGGGTATCCGCTCGATGAGATACGTGGAGAAGTGAGCACCATGGCAGCGCGACGGCTCTTCGGCAGCAAGCAGCGGGACTACGCCCCGCCGACCCCGCACCCGAGCGGTGCCCGGCCGCCGAAGCTGCCCGGCGAGCTGGTGCCGAACCACGTCGCGATCGTGATGGACGGCAACGGCCGCTGGGCCAAGGAGCGCGGCCTGCCTCGCACCGAGGGCCACAAGGTCGGCGAGTCGGTGGTGCTCGACGTGCTCAAGGGCGCGATCGAGCTGGGCGTGAAGAACATCTCGCTGTACGCCTTCTCCACCGAGAACTGGAAGCGCTCCCCGGACGAGGTGAAGTTCCTGATGAACTTCAACCGGGACGTCATCCGCCGCCGCCGCGACGAGATGGACGCGATGGGCGTGCGGATCCGCTGGGCCGGGCGGATGCCCAAGCTGTGGAAGAGCGTCGTCCAGGAGCTCCAGATCGCCGAGGAGCAGACCAAGGGCAACGACGCCGTCACCCTCTACATGTGCGTCAACTACGGCGGCCGGGCCGAGCTCGCGGACGCCACCGCGGCCATCGCCCGCGACGTCGCGGCCGGGAAGCTGAACCCGGAGAAGGTCAACGAGAAGACCATCGCCAAGTACCTGTACCACCCGGACATGCCGGACGTGGACCTCTTCCTGCGGCCGAGCGGTGAGCAGCGCACCTCCAACTTCCTGCTCTGGCAGAGCGCTTACGCCGAGTTCGTGTTCCAGGACGTGCTCTGGCCGGATTTCGACCGGCGTGACCTGTGGAAGGCCTGCGAGCAGTTCGCGATGCGGGACCGCCGGTTCGGCGGGGCGATCCCGAACGAGGTCGAGCTTCCCGCTCAGCGTTGAGTGACAACGCCCAGGGGCGCGGGGTTCGGTCGATCAACCGAACCCCGCGCCCCTGGGCGGTCGTGGCTCAGGTGCGTTTCGCCGCACACTCGCCGCAGGTGCCGAAGATCTCCAGCGTGTGCGCGATGTCGCTGTAGCCGTGCTCGGCGGCGACGGCATTGGCCCAGCGCTCCACCGCCGGGCCCTCCACCTCGACGGTCGCGCCGCAGTGACGGCAGACCAGGTGGTGGTGGTGACCGCTGCTGCACCGGCGGTAGACGGCCTCGCCGTCGGCGGTGCGCAGCACGTCCACCTCACCGGCGTCGGCCAGCGACTGCAGAGTCCGGTAGACGGTGGTCAGACCGACCGAGTCGCCGCGGTGCTTGAGCATGTCGTGCAGCTCCTGCGCGCTGCGGAAGTCCTCGATCTCGTCCAGGACCGCCGAGACGGCGGCTCGCTGCCGAGTGGAACGCGCGCGCGGCGACGGGCCTGCGGTGGTCACCGTGGGTCCTCCTGGGGCTGGGGGCTTCTCGCACATCATTGTGCCAGCCCCTGACTTGCCGCCGGGCCCCTGTCCGTCGTCGTACCGCCCTGCTTCGGAAGGACGACGTCGCAGACCTGCGGGCCGGCGGGCGCCGCGTGGCGGTGCCGACGGCGGGCGAGCGGGGCGGCGACGGCGCTCAGCAGGGCGAACACCGCGATGGCGAGCAGGACGATCGCCGGTCCGGGCGGGAGGTCGGCCCGGTAGGAGCCGGTGACGCCGGCCAGCGAGACCACCACGCCGAGGCCGATCGCGGCGGCCTGGGTGGCGGCGAAGGACCGGGTCAACTGCTGGGCGGCCGCGACCGGCACCACCATCAGCGCACTGACCAGCAGCACGCCGACCACCCGCATGGCGACGGTGACGGTGACGGCGGCCGTCACGGCCAGCAGCAGGTTGAGCAGCCGGACGGGGATGCCGGTGACCCGGGCGAACTCCTCGTCCTGGCAGATCGCGAACAGCTGGCGCCGCAGGCCCAGCGTGAAGGCGATCACCACCACGCCGAGCACGGCGATGGTCACCAGGTCGGTGGGGGAGACGGTGAGGATCGAGCCCCAGAGGTAGCTGTCCAGGCTGCCGCTGCCGCCGCTGGACTGCGCGCTGACGCTGACCAGCATCTTCCCGCAGGCCATCCCGCCGTAGAAGAGCATCGCGAGCGCGATGTCGCCCTGCTTGTTGCCCCGGGCGCGGACCAGCTCCATCACCACGGCGCCGGCCACGCAGACCAGCAGCGCCATCCAGACCGGGTTGCTCTGGAACAGGAACCCGAGGCCGACACCGGTCAGCGCGACGTGGCCGATGCCGTCGCCCATCAGGGACTGGCGGCGCTGCACCAGGTAGATCCCGACGGCGGGGGCGGTGATGCCGACCAGTACGGCGGCGATCAGCGCCCGCTGCATGAAGTCGTAGCTGAGCATCTCGGTCATGCCAGGAGTCCCGGGGTGTTGGTGAGGTGGTGCTCGCCCGCCTGCGAGGCGTTCGGGTGGGGGGCGTTCGGGTGGGGGGCGTTCGGGTGGGGGGTGTTCGGGTGGGGGGCGTCCGCGTGTGAGTAGTCCGCGTGCGGGTGGACGTGGTCGTGGCCGGGCAGTGCGTGCTGCCCGGCGGCGGGCGGGGGAGGGCCGTCGTGGGCGACGCAGCCGTCCCGAAGGACGACGGCTCGGTCGATCAGCGGCTCCAGCGGGCCTAGTTCGTGCAGCACGAGCAGCACGGCGGCGCCGCGGGCGACCTCGGTGCGCAGGGTGTCGGCCAGCACCTGCTGGCTGGCCATGTCCACCCCGGCCATCGGCTCGTCCATGATCAACAGGTCCGGCGTGCCGACCAGCGCCCGGGCGATCAGCACCCGCTGGTGCTGGCCGCCGGAGAGCGCGGCCACGCTGTCCTCGGCCCGGTCCAGCATCCCCACCGCCGTCAGCGCCCGGTCGACCGCCTGCCTGTCCCGGCGGCGGAACGGCAGCATCCGGTGCTGCGGCAGCCGCCCGGTGGAGACCACCTCGCGCACGGTGGCCGGCACCCCGCTGGCGGCGGTGGTGCGCTGGGGCACGTACCCGATCCGCCGCCAGTCGCGGAACTTCGGGTACGGGGTGCCGAAGAGCTCCAACCCGCCCTGGTCCAGCCCGACCGAGCCGATCACGGTCTTCACGGTGGTCGACTTGCCCGAACCGTTGGCGCCGAGCAGGGCGACCACCTCGCCCCGGCGGACGGTCAGATCGACCCCGCGCAGGACGGGCCGGCCGCCGAGTGAGGCGACGGCGCCGCTGAGGCGGACGACGGGGTCGGGGTCGTCGGCGGGGGAGGCGGCTCGGTGCGGCGCCTCGGTCATGACGGAGCTCATGCGGGGGTGTCCTCTCGGCCGGTGGTGCCGGAGCAGCAGGAGGTGGTCGGTGCTGTGGCGGGGTTTCAGCCGGTGGCGGTTCAGCCGGGGGTGGGTCAGGCGGTGGCGGGTTGGCTGGTGGCGGTTCAGCCGGTGGCGCCGAGGGCGGCCTTCAGGTTGGTGAGGTTCTGCCGCATGACCGAGAAGTAGTCGCTCTTGGCCGGGTCCTTGACGCCCTCGAGCGGGTCGAGCACGGCGGTCTTGAGACGGAGGTCCTTGGCGACGGTGTCGGCGAGCTTCGGGCTGACCAGGGTCTCGAAGAAGATCGTGGTGACGCCGTGCTCCTTGGCGGCCTTCTGGATCTCGGCGAGGCGGGCCGGGGTGGGCTCGGACTCGGGGTCGACGCCGTTGATCGCGATCTGGTCCAGCCCGTAGTGGTCGGCGAGGTAGCCGAAGGCGGCGTGGCTGGTGACGAAGGTCTTGGTCTTGACGTTCTTGAGGCCGTCCCGGAACTCCTGGTCCAGGGTGGCCAGCTTGCCGACCACGGCGTCGGTGTTCTTCTGGTAGTCGGCGGTGTGCGCGGGGTCGGCCTTGGCCAGCTCGGAGCCGACGCTCTTGGCGATGGCCGCGTAGCGGGTCGGGTCGAGCCAGATGTGCGGGTCACCCTGGGGGTGGCTGTGGCCGTCACCGTCCTGGCTCGCCTGGTCGGTGGGGACTTCGCCCTCGTCGAGGTGGTGGTCCACCAGCGGGGAGGCGGCGGTGGCGTCGACCTTGTACTTGGTGCCGGCCTGGGAGACGGCCTGGTCGACGGCGGGCTGCAGGCCCTTGAGGTAGAGGATCAGGTGGGCCTTCTGGACGGCGCCGACCTGCTTGGCGGTCAGCTCGAGATCGTGCGGCTCGACACCGGGGGCGGTGAGGCCGGTGACCTTGACGTGGTCGCCGCCGATCTGCTCGGCCAGGTACTCCATCGGGTAGAACGACGCGACCACGTCCAGCTTGCCGCCGCTCCCGCCGCCCGACTTGCCGCTCTCGGTGCTGGCGCTGCTGTTGCCGCCGCAGGCGGTGAGGGCGAGCGCGCCGACCAGGGCGGTGGCGGTCAGGGCTATCGAGGTGGAGAGGCGGCCGGAGCGGGAGGATCGGTTGAGCGTCATGACAATCATTCTCATCTCAGATGGAAATGATTGTCAACTCACTCGAACGGGTGAGGCGTACAAGGCGGCGCGCAGGGCGGCGAAACCGATTTGAACCCCATCCCCACGTGCCCGGTAACCTGAGGTATTCGGGTGCGTGCAACCAGCCGCGCCTTGACCGTGCCGTCGCACCGGGTGCGACGTCGTATTGAAGAGAGCACTGTGGCAGCCGACAAGATCGACACGATTGTCAGCCTGAGCAAGCGCCGTGGCTTCGTCTACCCCTGCAGCGAGATCTACGGTGGCACCCGTGCCGCCTGGGACTACGGGCCACTGGGCGTCGAGCTCAAGGAGAACATCAAGCGCCAGTGGTGGCGTTCGATGGTCACCGCTCGGGAGGACGTCGTCGGACTTGACTCGTCGGTGATCCTGGCCCGCGAGGTCTGGGAGGCTTCCGGCCACGTTGCCACCTTCAACGACCCGCTGACCGAGTGCACCTCCTGCCACAAGCGCTACCGCGCGGACCACCTGGAGGAGGCGTACGAGGCCAAGCACGGCAAGGTGCCGGGCAACGGCCTCGCCGACATCAACTGCCCGAACTGCGGTAACAAGGGCGCCTTCACGGAGCCCAAGGAGTTCTCGGGCATGCTGAAGACGCACCTCGGTGTCACCGAGGACGCCTCCGGCCTGGCCTACCTGCGCCCCGAGACGGCGCAGGGCATCTTCACCAACTTCAAGGCCGTCCAGACCACCTCGCGCAAGAAGCCCCCGTTCGGCATCGCCCAGGTCGGCAAGAGCTTCCGCAACGAGATCACCCCTGGCAACTTCATCTTCCGCACGCGCGAGTTCGAGCAGATGGAGATGGAGTTCTTCGTCAAGCCGGGCGAGGACGAGCAGTGGCACGAGTACTGGCTGCAGCAGCGCTGGGACTGGTACGTCGACCTCGGCATGCGCACCGAGAACATGCGCTTCTTCGAGCACCCGAAGGAGAAGCTCTCCCACTACGCCAAGCGCACGGTGGACATCGAGTACCGCTTCAACTTCGGCGGTACCGAGTTCTCCGAGCTGGAGGGCCTCGCCAACCGTACGGACTACGACCTGACCGTGCACAGCGAGCACTCCGGTCAGGACCTCAAGTACTTCGACCAGGAGTCGGGCGAGCGGTACTTCCCGTACGTCATCGAGCCGGCAGCCGGTCTCAACCGCGCCATGCTGGCCTTCCTGCTCGATGCCTACTTCGAGGACGAGGCGCCGAACGCCAAGGGCGTCATGGAGAAGCGCGTCGGCATGCGGCTCGACCCGCGACTGGCCCCGGTCAAGGTCGCGGTGCTGCCGCTCTCGCGCAACGCCGACCTGTCGCCGAAGGCCCGTGGCCTGGCCGCCGACCTGCGTCAGGCGTGGAACGTCGAGTTCGACGACGCCGGTGCGATCGGCAAGCGCTACCGCCGTCAGGACGAGATCGGCACGCCGTTCTGCGTGACGGTCGACTTCGACACCCTCGAGGACAACGCGGTCACCATCCGCGAGCGGGACACCATGGCGCAGGAGCGGGTCTCCCTCGACCAGGTCAAGTCCTACCTGGGTGCTCGTCTGATCGGCTGCTAGGTCCGGGCTCCGCCGTTCCTGAGCGGATCCGTTCTAGGGCGGATCCGCTCTCGGACGGATCCGCTCTCGGACGGATCCGTTCTCGAACGGGTCGGCCCCCTCTGCGAGGTGATCGCGGAGGGGGCCGTCGGCGTTTTTGGGGCCCGGGGTTGGGGATTGGGGCTTGGGCTCGGGGTCGGTGCCCGGGCTTGGGCTACTGGGCCAGGCGGGAGCGGGCCTCCATTAGGGCGAATCCGAGGAGGTTGAGGCCTCGCCACTGGGCCGGGTCGGCGGCGCGTGCGTCGGTGGCGACGAGGCCGATGCCCCAGAGGCGGTCCCGCGGGCTGGCCTCGACCAGGACGCGCTGACTGGTGCCGAGGAGGTAGGTGCGCAGTGCTTCGTCCTGCCCGAACTTGGCGATATTGCCCTCGACCACCAACTCGAAGCGGGCGGCCTCCCAACGCTTGTCGTCGAAGCCGGCGACCAGCCGCCCGAGCTTCTTGGCCTCGGCCGGCGTCCGGGCGGAGAGGATGCGGGGGAGCACCTGCTCGTCACCGAACAGCCGGGCCTTGCCCGCCATCATCCAGTGCTCGGCGCTCGAGTAGGTGACCCCGTCGACGGTGAACTCGGCCGGCCACCACTGGCTGAGCGATCCGGATCCGATCTGCCCGTCCCGCTGGGGCTGGTGGCCCCAGAAGTGCAGGTACTTCGGCTGAGCGCCTGCGGCCACCAGGGCGGTCAGCTCTTCACGGTTGCGGGTGTCGGCGGGGTGGATGGGCTGGACGGGGTGTGCAGTGCTCATATCGTCATCCTGACATTAACTACTGACAGCGCCCACTGATTTCCGACGGCGAGCTGGTGGCGGGGTCAGCCGATGGCGGGGTCAGCCGATGGTGCGGGGAAGGCGGCGGCTGAGGATGAAGACGGCGGCGGAACCGGTCAGCTGGATCGTCAGCACCAGGGCGAGGGCGTGGGCCATACCGAGGGTGGGGGCGAGCGAGACGAAGAGGGTGCCGAGGGTGGCGACGCCGAGCGCGAGGCTGGACTGCTGGGTGGTGGCCAGCACCCCGCTCCCGACCCCGGCCCGGGCCACCGGCACCTTGGACAGGACCACCCGGAACAGCGGGGTGCCGATCAGGCCCTGGCCGATCCCGGCGAGGGCGACCCCGGGGAGCATCCGCAGCGCGGAGAAGTGCGCCCAGTCGGCCAGGACCGTGGCCACCAGCGCCGCCAGCCCAAGCCCCTGGACGACGGCGCCGACCGTGATCACCCGGCTGCCGAACCTGCTGATCAGCCGAGGGCCGCTGAGCGAGGCGGAGAAGTACCCGACAGCCATCGGCACCAGCGCCCAACCGGCGGCCACCGGCCCGAGCCGCAGCCCCTGCTGGAGCATCACCGCGACCACGAACATGAACCCGCCGAACCCGGTGAAGTAGGGGAGCGCGATGCCCAGCCCGCGCCGCATCTCGGGTATCCGAAGGAGCGTCAGGGGCACCAGCGGCATCCTGCCGTCCGAGGTCTGCTCGCTGCGCTGCTCTATCCGGCGCTCGGTGAGGAGGAAGGCCGCGCCGAGGAAGGGGGAGGCGCCGAGCAGGAGCCAGGACCAGAGCGGCCAGCCCATCGCCCGGCCCTCCATCAGCGGCACCAGGAGCGAGAGCAGGGTGGCGGTGAGCAGGACGGTGCCGGGCAGGTCGACCCGGGCGGCCTGGGGCGAACGGGTCTCCGGGACGAAGAAGTACGCCAGCACCATGGTGAGTAGGGCGAACGGCACGTTGAGCAGGAAGACCGCGCGCCAGCCGCTGCCGAACAGGTCGGCCGCGACCAGCATGCCGCCGAGCACCTGCCCGATCACCACGGAGATGCCGCCGACCGCGCCGTAGATGCTGAGCGCCCTGGCCCGCTGCGGCCCGTGGCCGATGGCCGTGATGGTGGCCAGCACCTGGGGGAGCAGCAGGGCCGCCGAGGCACCCTGGGCCGCGCGGGCCGCCACCAAGGTCCAGGCGGTGGGGGCGATGCCGCAGAGCAGTGAGGTGACCGCGAAGGCGCCGGCCCCCGCGATGAACAGCCGCTTGCGACCGAAGGTGTCACCGAGCCGGCCACCGAGCACCAGCAGCACGGCGAAAGCGATGCCGTACCCCGCCGCCACCAGCTCCAGGACGGCGGGCCCGGCCCCCAAGTCCCGGTCGATGGTGGGGAGGGCGACATTGACGATGAAGAAGTCGAGCATCGGCAGGAACGCACCGAGCAGAACGGTGACGAGACCGGCCACGCTGAGGCTGATGGTCAGTGGGGTGGGAGTCGCGGCGGCGGAGGGGGAGGCAGCGGTGGGGGCGGCGGAGGCGGCGGCGGGTCGTGCCACCCTGGGTGTCGGCTTCGTGAGCGTCGTCTGCTGGGTCACGGCCACTACGATCCGCCCTTTCTTACCCTGGTACCAGACAGTGTTTATCCAGGTATAAGGACTACCTGGCAACAGGCTTCGCGATGGCGCATGCTTGGCACATGGCCACCTCTACTGCTTCCGCTGACAGCCGCGCCTTGGCGGACAGCCGTACCTTGGCGGACAGTCGTGCCCTGGCCGACAGCCGTCGTCATGAGCTGGCGTCGTTCCTCCGGAGCCGTCGGGAGCGGATCTCGCCGGAGCAGGTCGGGCTCCCGCCGACCGGACGCCGCCGCACGCCGGGGCTACGCCGCGAGGAGGTAGCGCTGCTCGCCGCCGTGGGGGTGACTTGGTATACCTGGCTCGAGCAGGGACGACCGATCCAGGTGTCCGCCCAGGTGCTGGACTCGGTGGCGCGGACCCTGCTGTTGGACCGGAACGAGCGCGCGCACCTCTTCGCACTGGCCGGGGCCGAGGATCCGACGCCGGTGTACGACTGCCCGACCGTCACCCCGGCCGTCCGCCTGCTGCTCGAGCAGATCAATCCGATGGCCGCGGCGGTGGTCAACCGCCGGTACGACATCGTGGCCTACAACCGGGCGTACAAGATGATCGTCGGGGACCTCGACGCGATGCCGTTCGAGGAACGGAACGTCCTCTGGCTGGCCTTCACCGACTCCTACTTCTCCTCGGTACTGGTGGACCGGGACGAGGCGCGGGCCTCGATCGTCGCCCGGTTCCGTGCCGGGCTGGCGGACCACGGCTCCGAGCGGGTCTGGACGGAGCTGTTGGACCGGCTCTGCCAGGTCTCGCCCGAGTTCGAGGCGCTCTGGGCCCGGCACGAGGTCGAGGGACTGGGGAACGGCATGAAGCGGTTTCTGATCCCCGGTGCGGGGCTGCTCCGCTTCGACTACACCAACCTCTGGCTCGGCCCCAACGGCGGCACCCGGCTGATCACCTACACCCCGGCGGACGAGGAGACCCGCGCTCAGATGGAACTGTTCGACTCCGGCGAGGCGGACGGTCAGACGGGAGGGGACGGTCATGTCGGAGAGAGCGGTCAAGCTGGAGAGCGCGGTCAAGCCGGAGAGGGCGGTCAGGCCGGACAGCGCCACCGAGAGGTGACGGCGGAGCGGGAAGTCTGACGGTGCGTCGGCCGGGGTGAGCGTCCGGGGCGGGGTGAACGGCCGGGCCGGGGTGATGGTGCTGGGATGAAGAGCGTTGGGGGCGAGACCGCCCAGGGCGAGCACCGCGCAGAGCCAGGCCAGCGGGAGCTCGGCGCAGAGGGCCATCGCGACGGCCGTGGCCAACTCGGCGCCGGGCGCGGCGGCTCGCAGGTCGTACCAGGCGTCGGCCAGGAGCAGTAGCGCGGCGAGGGCCGCAGGCCAGCGGTGGGTGTCGCCGCCCCGGCGGAGCAGGGCGGCCGTGGTGATGAGGGCGGTGGCCTCGGCGGCGTCGAGCACGGCCCAGCCGCCGTCACCCGGGAGACTGGCCAGCAGGGTCAACCACGGCACCAGCAACAGGCCGCAGGCCAGCAGCAGCCGCTGGATCTGCTCCTCACCGGTGCGGCGAGGCGCCGACCGACCGCCCCGCGGCATGCTGACCGCTGCCCCCGCCCGCGCTTCTCTCACCTCCGTCACCCCGTGTACGTGCTGCATGCTGCTCGCCTCCCTCGCGAGTCGGCCGCCGGTGGCGGCGGGTGGAGCCGGACGGTGGTGCCGCCACTGTGGCGGAGGACCGTTGACCGTCGGCTGTGTAGGGCTTGTCGTGCTGTGGTGCGGCCGGCCGGTGGAGCTGCGGCGCGAAGGCGGACGGCCGGCCCGAGTCGGCCGTCATATCCGACGGGTACGCAGCCGCTCCACGGCTCCGGTGGGGAGCTCGACCTGCACGCCGTCGCACTGGCCCTCGGCCCAGGCGAGCCAGAACTCGCCGGCCAGGGGCAGCACCTCGGTGGGGAGGTGGAGCCGCTTCAGCCGCCCCGTGGTGAAGGTGACGCGGGGGTGGCCCACGGCGGCGGTCAGCCGGCCCCAGGCGAAGCCGCTCCGGCCGTCGGAAAGCTCGCAGTGCCGGGCGCCGCGCAGCAGGTCCGGGCTGAGGGCGGACGCCACCATGACGTCCAGCAACTCGCCCTGCTCATAGACCTCCAGGGCGGCCCGGGCCCCGCGCTGGTGGGTGAGCCGGACCGACCAGGGGCCCCGGGCCGGGGCCGCCGGGCCAGTCGGGTGGTGGGTGGGGAGGGGCGTCAGGTCAGCCCCGGTCTGCGGTGTCCTCGTCGTCATGTCCACAAGGCTCGCGAAAATCTGAGGGTCTGTCGGTAGCGCCTGCTGCCGTCTTTGGGGTGTACCTAGGTACACCCCAAGTGGGTACCTGGGTTCATGGTCAGGCGCTGAGCAGGGGTCCTAGGCTGTCCCGCATGTCGATCTCCGCTCTCCGCCGCGTGCTCGCCCGGGGTGCCGAGCACGCCCCGTGGTCGGTGGCTGCTCGGCGTGATGCCCTGTTCATCGCGGCCGGGCTGCCCCTCGGGCTGCCGGCCGTCCTGGCCTGTCTCATGGGCAAGAAGAGCTTCCTCCCCGCAGCGCTGCTGCTGGTCGTCTGCCTGGATCTCCTGACGACGGCTCAGCGCAGTCGCCTCCGCGCCCTGCGAGGCGTGAAGGTGCCCAGCCGGGTGGGCACCGACGCCAGGTGGCTGGCCCGGCTGCGGGCAGGGCTGGTCTGGCGGCAGGCGCTGTACCACTTCCTGGTCGCCCCGAGCCTCACCCTCGCCGGTGCCGCAGTGTTGGCCGGGGCGGGTTCGGGCCTGCTGATGGCCACGGTCTACGGCTGGGCCTTCGCGATGCCGCGCGGCAGCACGCTGAGATCCGGTGCCGCCTGGACCACCGACGATGCGGCGATCACGCTCTGCGGCCTGCTGCTCCTGTGGGCCGTCCCGTGGCTGGCCCACTGGCTGGCCCGGTTCGACGAGCTGGCCGCCGTCTCGCTGCTCGGCCCCAACCGAGCCGAGGTGCTGGCCCGTCGGGTCGAGGACTTGGCCGAGAGCCGGGCCGGCGTGGTGGACGCGGCCGATGCCGAGCGCCGCCGGATCGAGCGGGATCTGCACGACGGGGCCCAGCAGCGCCTGGTCTCCCTCGCGATGAACCTCGGCCTGGCCCGCCGCACCTTGAAAGACGTGCCGCCCGAAGCCATGCAGGTGATCGTCGAGGCGCACGAGGAGGCCCAGGCCGCCATCGTCGAGCTTCGAGACCTGGTCCGCGGGCTGCACCCGGTGGTCCTGGAGGACAGGGGGTTGGACGCGGCGCTCTCCGGGATCGCCGCGCGGTCCCCGGTCCCGGTGCGGCTGACGGCCGAGCTGCCCGAGCGGCTGGCGCCCACCATCGAGGCGGTCGCCTACTTCACCGTCTCCGAGGCCCTGGCCAATGTGGCCAAACACGCCAAGGCCTCCCGGGTGGAGCTCTCCCTCCGCCAGCACCAGGGGCGGCTGCGCATCGTGCTGACCGACGACGGCGTCGGTGGTGCCGACCCGACGCGGGGGACGGGCCTGGTCGGGCTGCGAAAACGCGCGGCCTCGGTGGACGGCACCCTCGCCATATCCAGCCCCCTCGGGGGTCCGACGATTATTACTGTGGAGTTGCCGTGCGAGCTGTGATCGCCGAGGACTCGGTCCTGCTTCGAGTGGGCCTGGTCAAGGTCCTGGAGGCGGTCGGCTACGAGGTGGTCGCCGCCGTGGGCGACGCCGAGGCGCTGCTGGCCGCCGTCGAGGAGCACGCTCCCGACGTGGTCGTGACGGACGTCCGGATGCCGCCCGGCCTTACCGATGAGGGTGTCCGGGCCGCGCTGATGATCAGGAGGCAGTGGCCCGAGGTCGCGGTCCTCCTGCTCTCCCAGTACGTGGAGGAGCGGTACGCCGCCGATCTGCTCGCCGGCAACACCAGCGGAGTGGGTTACCTGCTCAAGGAGCGGGTGGCCAACGTGGACGAGTTCGTCGAAGCGCTGCAGCGGGTCGCCGAGGGCGGCACCGCGCTGGATCCGGAGGTGGTGGCCCAGCTGCTGATCCGTCGCCACAGCGACCCGCTCGAGCGTCTCACCCCCAGGGAGCGGGACGTACTGGCACTGATGGCGCAGGGCCACTCCAACACGGCCATCGCCGGTGCCCTGATCATCAGCGACAGCGCCGTGGCCAAGCACATCAACAGCATCTTCACCAAGCTCGACCTGCCTCCGGCCGATGCCACCCACCGGCGGGTGCTGGCCGTGCTCCGGTTCCTGGAGGTGGAGTAGGTGTCCGAGCGGGCGGTCTGGCGGAGCATCGGGCGGGTGCTGCTGGTGGCGGCCGTCCTGGTCGGCGCGGTCGGCACCTGGAGCTGGCTGGCCAGCCAGAGCCAACGGGAGCAGCACGTGTACTGGCAGCCCGTCGCGGCGGTGGAGGTGGACGGTGGAGGCGCGGACGTCAAGATCGCTGCCGGGGCGGCGGACCGGGTCACGGTGCAGGAGTCCATGGAGTGGGCGATCCGGAAGCCGGCGGTCAGCCTGCGCCTGGTCGGCCAGACCCTGAAGATCAAGGCCCAGTGCCGCACCCCGTTCGTGACCAACCTCTGCTCGGTCTCGCTGACCGTCCAGGTACCGGCCCAGACCTCGGTGCAGACGCTCAGCGGCTCCGGGGCCACCGAGGTGACCGGTACTTCTGGGAAGGTCCGGGCTCAGGCACAGTCCGGGCAGGTGGTGCTGCACGGGCTGAGTGGCCAGGTCTGGGCCCAGTGCACCTCCGGCGAAATCATCGGTACCGGCCTGGGCTCCTCCCAGGTGCAGGCCGCGGTGAGTTCCGGTCGGATCGACCTCGGATTCGCCAAGCCGCCGCAGAGCGTCACCGCGACGGCGACCTCCGGCACGGTCCGGGTCTCCGTCCCACCCGACGGCGTCGGGTACCGGGTGGACGGCCACACCACCTCCGGCTCCTGGATGGTCGACCCGAGCCTGAACAGCACCGGGTCGCCCCGCCACATCGACGTGTCGCTCACCTCGGGTGACGTCGAAGTCCTCCCGACGCCGCCCGGTGCTGCCGCCGACTCCAGCTCCGTGTCCACCACCCCGACCACCGAGCCCACTGTCCCCGCCACCCCCACCACCCGGCCGACCAGCGAGCCCAGCCAATCCACCGGGCCCAGCCAAACCACCGGGCTCAGCCAATCCACCGAGCCCACCCAGCCCCACTGAGCCCACCCGCCCCCACCGATCCCGCCGCCCCGACCTTCACACCCACGGCCACTCACTGCGCCCACGGCCACTGCGCCAGGTGGGGGACAATGAAGAGCCCCGCGCCGCCGCGCCGCCCACCCGTTGAGGACCACCACGCATGACCACCGCGCCCGCCCCCACGCCAGCCCCCGCCGCTGAGCTCACTCCCGAGCCGGCTGCCGCCCCTGTCACCGCCACCGCCACAATCCAGGCCGCCACAACCCGGGCCGCCACAACCCGGGCCGCCACAACCCCGGCCACCGCCCCCGCCACCGAGCCCGTCGGCGAGTTCCGGCCGCTGACCATCGGCCCGCTGGAGGTGTGGCCGCCGGTGGTGCTGGCCCCGATGGCCGGGATCACCAACGCTCCCTTCCGCACGCTGTGCCGGGAGCAGAATGGCGGCAAGGGCCTGTACGTGTCCGAGATGATCACCACCCGGGCGCTGGTCGAGCGGAATGCCAAGACCATGCAGCTGATCCACTTCGACCCGAGCGAGAAGCCCCGGTCGATCCAGCTCTACGGGGTGGACCCGGCGACGGTCGGCAAGGCGGCCCGGATGATCGCCGACGAGGGCCTGGCGGACCACATCGACCTCAACTTCGGCTGCCCCGTCCCCAAGGTCACCCGCAAGGGCGGCGGCTCCGCGCTGCCGTACAAGCGGAACCTGCTGCGCGAGATCCTGCGCGAGGCCGTCGGCAACGCGGGCGATCTCCCCGTCACGATGAAGATGCGCAAGGGCATCGACGACGACCACCTCACCTACCTGGACGCTGGGCGGATCGGCGCCGAAGAAGGTGTCTCGGCGATCGCGCTGCACGGGCGGACGGCGGCGCAGCACTACGGCGGTACGGCGGACTGGTCGGCGATCGCCCGGCTGCGCGAGTCGGTGCCGGCCGAGATCCCCGTCCTGGGCAACGGGGACATCTGGTCGGCCGAGGACGCCGTGCGGATGATGCGCGAAACGGGCTGCGACGGTGTGGTGGTCGGCCGCGGCTGCCTGGGGCGCCCGTGGCTGTTCAAGGATCTGGTCTCGATCTTCGAGGGCGAGGTGGACTACGCCCGCCCGGCCTTCGCCGACGTGGCCAGGGCGATGGTCCGGCACGCCCAGCTGCTCGGTGAGTGGATGGGGGACGAATCGCGTGGCGTGGTCGATTTCCGCAAGCACGTGGCCTGGTACACCAAGGGATTCTCGGTCGGGTCCGAGCTGCGGGTGAAGCTGGCGATGTCGAGCTCGCTCGCCGAGCTGGCGGAGTCCCTCGCCCAGGTGGAGCAGACCCAGCTCTGGCCCGCCGGGGCGGACGGCCCCCGGGGTCGGACGAGTGGGAACAACCGGGTGGTCCTCCCGGAGGGGTGGTTGGACGATCCGTACGACTGCGCCCTGCCGAGCATTGACGCCGAGTTGGACACATCCGGCGGCTGAGTAGGACGAATGGGCGAATTCGGCCCCCGGGGGCGGATCGACGGTCCGTCCCAGCCCTCTTGGACAGTCTGGCCAAGAGGGCTCCTTTCTGGCAGATTTTGCTTACGCTGAGCTGACAGAGTGTCGACGCAAGGTGACAAAGTGCTGAGATCGGCTCGGCTCAACGGCTGAGATGCGCCCGTGACGCTGGCCACATATCGTGGCGATTGACGGCTGGTCAGGTGGGTTCGTTGGACAACAGGTCCTAAATCGCTTCCCGAAGGGCTTCGCGGCGGATCGGCCCGGCTGGCTGCAGGAAATCAACCCGGAGCAACATGGCGGACCTCAGGCCGTCACTCTCTGTCCGGTTCGTGTGATCTTGGCGTTTCAATGCCTTCACTACTTGAACGGTATCTAACGTCAGCCGGACGATTTCGCCAACAGAGGTGAACGCCCTGACGGGCATTCGATCTGTTGGGTCTGTGCCCACTGTGAGATTCGTAGGGCCTATCAGTAGCGCGAAAGTGCCTTCGAAATGGGTATGTTCTCCGGCGTCAGGGCAACCGCGTACGAGGAGACCGACCCGTGCCGTCCGAGCAGAAGTTTGTTTACTCCTTCACTGAAGGAAACAAGGACCTCAAGGACCTTCTTGGCGGTAAGGGTGCCAACCTCGCCGAGATGACCAACCTGGGCCTCCCCGTACCTCCGGGGTTCACCATCACGACCGAGGCCTGCAAGGTCTTCCTGGAGACCGGTAGCGAGCCCTCCTCGCTGCACGCCGAGATCACCGAGCACCTCGTCTCCCTCGAGCAGGAGATGGGCAAGAAGCTGGGCCAGGCGGACAACCCGCTGCTGGTCTCCGTCCGCTCCGGTGCGAAGTTCTCCATGCCCGGCATGATGGACACCGTCCTCAACATCGGCCTGTCCGACGCCTCCGTGCAGGGCCTCGCGGCGCAGGCCGGCAACGAGCGGTTCGCCTGGGACTCCTACCGTCGCCTGGTCCAGATGTTCGGCAAGACCGTGCTGGGCGTCGACGGCGAGCTCTTCGAGGAGGCCCTGGACCACCTCAAGGAGTCCAAGGGCACCGCGAACGACCTCGACCTGACGGCCGAGGACCTCAAGGGCCTGGTCGAGACCTTCAAGGGCATCGTCAAGAGCGAGACCGGCCGGGACTTCCCGCAGGACCCGCGCGAGCAGATGGACCTGGCGATCTACGCCGTCTTCCACTCCTGGAACGGTGACCGCGCCCGGCTGTACCGCCGCCAGGAGCGGATCCCGAACGACCTGGGCACCGCCGTCAACGTCTGCTCGATGGTCTTCGGCAACCTCGGCGAGGACTCCGGCACCGGTGTCGCCTTCACCCGCGACCCCTCCACCGGCACCGCCGGCGTCTACGGCGACTACCTGCAGAACGCCCAGGGCGAGGACGTGGTCGCGGGTATCCGCAACACCCTCCAGCTGGCCGACCTCGAGCAGCTCGACAAGAAGTCGTACGACGAGCTGATGGCGATCATGCAGAAGCTCGAGACGCACTACCGCGACCTGTGCGACATCGAGTTCACCATCGAGCGCGGCAAGCTCTGGATGCTGCAGACCCGCGTGGGCAAGCGCACCGCCGCCGCCGCGTTCCGGATCGCCGTCCAGCTGGTCGACCAGGGCCTGATCGACCTGGACGAGGCGCTGCACCGCGTCACCGGCGGCCAGCTGGCCCAGCTGATGTTCCCCCGGTTCGCCCCTGACGCCACCTCCAAGCAGATCGGCCGCGGCATCGCCGCCTCGCCGGGTGCCGCCGTCGGCAAGGTGGTCTTCGACTCCTACACCGCCGTCAAGTGGTCCCGCTCCGGCGAGAAGGTCATCCTGGTCCGCCGGGAGACCAACCCGGACGACCTGGACGGCATGATCGCCGCCGAGGGCATCCTGACCTCGCGCGGTGGCAAGACCTCGCACGCGGCAGTGGTCGCCCGCGGCATGGGCAAGACCTGTGTCTGCGGCGCCGAGGAGCTCGAGGTCGACACCAAGCGCCGCAAGATGGTCACGGCCGACGGCCTGGTCATCGAGGAGGGCGACGTCGTCTCGATCGACGGTGGCACCGGCAAGGTGTACATCGGCGAGGTGCCCGTCCTGCCGTCCCCCGTGGTCGAGTACTTCGAGGGCACCCTGCACGCCGGCGCCGACGTCCAGGGCGGCCTGGTCCAGGCCGTGCACCGCCTGATGGCGCACGCCGACGGCCGCCGTCGCCTGGCCGTCCGGGCCAACGCCGACAACGCCGAGGACGCGAACCGCGCCCGCCGGTACGGCGCCCAGGGCATCGGCCTGTGCCGCACCGAGCACATGTTCCTCGGTGAGGAGCGCCGCAAGGAGGTCGAGCACCTGATCCTCGCGGACAACGACAAGGACCGCGAGCAGGCCCTCTCCACCCTCCTCCCGCTGCAGAAGGGCGACTTCGTCGAGCTCTTCCAGGCGATGGACGGGCTCCCGGTGACGGTCCGTCTGCTGGACCCGCCGCTGCACGAGTTCCTCCCGAACATCACCGAGCTGTCGGTGCGCGTCGCCCTCGCCGAGGCCCGCAAGGACCCGAACGAGAACGACCTGCGCCTGCTCCAGGCCGTGCACAAGCTGCACGAGCAGAACCCGATGCTGGGTCTGCGCGGCGTGCGCCTGGGCCTGGTCATCCCCGGCCTGTTCGGGATGCAGGTCCGCGCCATCGCCGAGGCGGCGGCCGAGCGCAAGCTCGGTGGCGGCGACCCGCGCCCGGAGGTGATGATCCCGCTGGTCGGCACCGTCCAGGAGCTGGAGATCGTCAAGGACGAGTGCGAGCGGGTGCTGGCCGAGGTGGCCAAGTCCACCGGCGTCGAGCTGGACATCAAGCTCGGCACCATGATCGAGCTGCCGCGCGCCGCCGTGACGGCCGGTCAGATCGCCGAGGCCGCCGAGTTCTTCTCCTTCGGCACCAACGACCTGACCCAGACCGTCTGGGGCTTCTCCCGGGACGACGTGGAGGCGAGCTTCTTCACCGCGTACCTGGAGAAGGGCATCTTCGGCGTCAGCCCGTTCGAGACCATCGACCGCGACGGTGTCGGCTCGCTGGTCAAGCAGGCCGCCGAGGCCGGCCGGGCCACCCGCCCGGACCTCAAGCTCGGTGTCTGCGGCGAGCACGGCGGTGACCCGGACTCGGTGCACTTCTTCCACGAGGTGGGGCTGGACTACGTCTCCTGCTCTCCCTTCCGCATCCCGGTGGCGCGCCTGGAGGCAGGCCGCGCCGCCCTCGAGGCCGCGGGCAGCGACTCGCGCTGATCGGGGGTTGACCCGATCGGTGCTGCAGCGCTGACCGCTCCCCTCCTACCGGGGAGGGGCGTACGGCGGAGCTCGGCGCAGGAGAGCCGCCGTACGTAGGAGCCGGGGCGGGAACGGACAATGGCGTCCGTTCCCGCCCCGGCGCCGTTTCCCGTACCTGAGACCGGGAGACCCGTTTTTCGCCGTGCGGGTCAGGTGTCCGGCAAGCTATGGCGCATGAGCAGCCGTAACCGTCTGATCGCCGTCCCGGCGATCGTTGTCCTCGCCCTGTTCGGGGCGTCCGCCTGTGCCTCCTCCGGCGGCTCGTCGAAGCCGAGCACCCCCGCGGCCGGCTCGGCGAGCCCGGCCCGGAGCGTCACCGCCAAGCCCTCGCCGCCCCCGGCCAAGCCGGGAGCGCCGACCGGCACGAAGAGCAGCTGGGTGCCGAACAACCCCTCGCTGGCGGACGTCTGCCGCAGCAAGCTGCCGAGCCAGGCCCGGGACACCCTGACCTTGATCGACAAGGGTGGCCCGTACCCCTACCGCAACGACGGCATCGTCTTCGAGAACCGCGAGAACCGGCTGCCCAAGCAGGCCACCGGCTACTACCACGAGTACACCGTGGTGACGCCCGGCTCGGACGACCGAGGTGCCCGACGGGTCGTCACCGGCTCGGTCGGCGAGGAGTACTGGACCAGCGACCACTACGCGAGCTTCCAGGAGATCGACGGCCGCTGCTAGGCGTACGCCGGGCACACGTGAAGGCGCCCACCCCCTGAGCGGGGGGTGGGCGCCTTCACATGTGCCGTCCGAGGCCGGGCCTCGGACGTGGATCAGATGTGGATCAGCGGGACGCCCTGTCTAAGACACTCCTGGGAGAGCGCCGGGTCCGGGGCGCTCGGCGAGGTGGCGGCGGCGATCCGGAGCTCGATGATGTCCCGGACGGCCGGCCACTCCTCGTCGAGGATGGAGTAGAAGGCGGTGGAGCGGACGATGCCGTCCAGCCCGCGGGAGTGGGCTCGGCGGACGCCTTCGCAGGTCGCGCCCAGACGCTCGATCGCGGTGCGCGAGCGAAGGTTCCGAGCGTCGGCGCGCAGCGAGATCCGCTGCACGCCCCAGGTCTCGAAGGCGTGGCGCAGCATCAGCAGCTTCGCCTCGGTGTTGATGCCGGTGCCCTGGGCACGGGCCGAGAGCCAGGTGCCGCCGATCTCGGCGGCGTCCGGCACGGCCAGCAGCGGGTCACCGTGGGGCACGCCCGGGGTCGGGGGCCAGACCATCGGCCCCTGCCAGTAGTCGAGCTCCTGGAACCGGGTGGCGCCCACCACCCGGTTGTCAGCGACGCTGACCGTGGCGAACGGCAGCGAACGCCCGGCTGCCTGGTCGGCGAGCGCGCGGCCGATGTACTCCTGCGCGGCTTCCAGGCTGTGGGGAACGGGCGTGAAGGCGTAGGTCGTACGATCCTCGGCGCCTGCCTCGGCGAGAGCCTCCGCGTGGTGCTCGGCGAGGGGCTCCAGCCGCGTGGTGCGGCCGATGAGGGTTACGGGTACGGGCACGGAACCTTCGGTCCTTCGGCGGTCGGAGGGACCCTGTGCCGAGGTGACGGCACGAGGGCGGTGGTCGTTTCGCCCCAGCTCCGGTTACGCGCCGCCACCCGCCGTGGGGGGCGGGTCGCTCACGCCGGCAGGGCCCGGTCGTGCGGCGGTGAGAGGCGCCCGGAGGCGGGCAGCTCGGTGCCGGGCGGACACGGGTCATCGGACCGGTCCGGCATGACGAGCGAAGGGGACAGTGTGCGTCCGCGATATGGCCGAGTGAGGAAAGAGAGCGCGAAGGGAAGCAGGCGGCCAAGTGAAGGCAAGGTGCGGTGCGAGTGGCTGACCGTATCGTGCCGGGCCGGGACGACGGCGTGACGAACGACGTGACGACGGCGCGGCGATGCGGGTCAGCGAGAGGACGATACCCGTCAGAACGCGGTGCGTCACCTCGCGGCGCGCCAACGGGGTGGTGGGGCCCCCGTGTGCGGCTGCTCGGTGCCCCCGGCGGGGGCCAGACAGAGCCTCCCGGGCGGCCCGGAGCAGCCCGTGAGTGATCGTCGCCACGGCAGTGTAAGGCCTCGGCGGCCACGCTCACCAGCGGATTCGACGGCTTCGGGGGGTGGGATGATGGCGCGGCCGTGCCGGGGCGGGCGGACCCCGCTGAAGCCGGGCGCAAGGCGGGCGCCGGAACCTGGGCGGGGACATCTCCGTTACCTCGTCAGTCACCGGGAATGTCGGCGGCCTCCGGCACGCTGGACTGAGCGGACGGCCCGACCGTGCCCCAAAGGGCAGGGCGGGTCGAAAGGCCAGGTCAGGCGGTTGGTCCTGGGTGGACGGCAGCCGAAGACACGACGGACGAGACAGAACGGGGTTGGGTGCGCAGTGCGGGATCCCAAGGAGCTGTACCAGCTGGAGCCGCAGGGCGTGGCCGCGCTCGTCGCCGCGGACGCCGCAGCCGGGCCCGAGGGTGACGGGCTGGTGCTGCTGTACCACTTCGAGGGCTTCATGGACGCCGGTGAGGCCGGCGGCCAGGTCGTCGCGCACCTGCTGGAGCACGGAAAGCCGCAGGTCGTGGCCCGTTTCGACCACGACCGCCTGGTGGACTACCGGGCCCGCCGCCCGGTGATGACCTTCACCCGGGACAGGTGGACCTCCTACGACCCGCCGGAGATCCTGCTCCGGTTGGTGCACGACTCTGTCGGCTCCCCCTTCCTGCTGCTGACCGGCCCGGAGCCGGACACCGAGTGGGAGCTGTTCGCCGCCGCCGTCCGTGAGCTGGTCGAGCGCTTCGAGGTGCGCCTCGCGGTGGACTTCCACGGCATCCCGATGGGTGTCCCGCACACCCGCCCGGTCGGCCTCACCCCGCACGGCAACCGGCTGGACCTCGCGCCCGGCCACCCGAGCTGGTTCGACCAGGCCCAGGTGCCCGGCAGCGCCCAGGGCCTGCTGGAGTACCGCCTGGCCGACGCCGGGCACGACGTGCTGGGTTTCGCCGTCCACGTGCCGCACTACGTGGCCCGCTCCGCCTACCCGGCGGCCGCCGTGCTGATCCTGGAGGCCGTGCAGTCGGCCAGCGGCCTGGTGCTGCCCGGCACCGAGCTGCGGGACAGGGTCGGCGAGGTCTACGCGGACATCGAGGAGCAGTTGGCGCGCGGGGACGACGAGTTGCGCTCGGCCATCCGGGGGATGGAGAGCCAGTACGACGCGGTGGCCGGGTCGGAGGGCCGGGAGAGTCTGCTGGCCGAGCCGGTCGACCTGCCCTCGGCGGAGGAGCTGGGGCGGCGCTTCGAGGAGTTCCTGGCCGAGCACGAGCGCGACACGGAGTAGCGGAGCGGTAGGTAGGGGTGGGGCCGAGCAGCGGAGGGGCCGTGGACGTGAGGCGGGCGGGGCTGCTGCTCGGGCTGGCGGGGGTGCTGGCGGCGGCCGGGTGTTCCGGCGCGGCGGCGCCCCGGGCCGAGACTCCCGCCAGCCACCAGGCGGCCTACCCGAGCCCGACCCCGACCCCGAGCCCGAGCCCCAAGGCGGAGCCGGCCGGGCCCTACGTGGCGCTGGGCGATTCGTACACCTCGGGGCTCGGGGTCGAGCCCAAGGCCGGTGAGCCCAGCGGGTGTGGCCGCTCCGGGGTGAACTACCCCTCGCTGGTGGCCAGGGCGATCGGGGCGTCCGGGGCGGGCTTCACGGACGTGAGCTGCAGCGGCGCCACCACGGCGGACCTCACGGCGGCGCAGCGGACGGCGGGCGGCACCAACGGCCCGCAGCTGGATGCCCTCTCGGCCGCGACGCGGCTGGTGACGCTCGGGATCGGCGGCAACGACGCCGGGTTCGTCGGGGTGGTCACCGAGTGCGCGGCGCAGGGCCTCAAGCAGGTGCTCGGCCTGGTCAAGGGCACCGACGCGCCGTGCCGCCGGCACTACACCGAGAACGGGCGGGACGAGCTGCAGCGGCGGGTGGAGACGGTCGGCGCCCGGCTGGACGTGGCACTGCGGCAGATCCGGGAGCGGGCGCCGCGGGCCAAGGTGTACGTGGTCGGGTACCCCGCGCTCCTCCCGGCGGACGGCGCGGCCTGCGAGCAGACCCTCGGGCAGGGGGTGAGCGCCGGTGACCTGGGCTTCCTCCGCGAGAAGGAGGGGGCGCTCAACACGGTGCTGGCCGAGCACGCGAAGGCAGCCGGCGCGGCGTACGTGGACACCTCCACCCCCTCGGCCGGGCACGACATGTGCGCCGGCTCGGGTATCCGCTGGGTCGAGCCGCCGCTGCCCGACCCCGGGCTGGCCCCGGTGCACCCCAACGCCCTGGGCCAGCAGGGGATGGCGGCCGCGGTGCTGGCCGCCGTCCGCGGCTGAGGCGCCCCCGACGTGATCAAGATCTCGCCGGGGGTGGCCGTGATCAATGTCTCGTCAGGGAGCCCCCGGCGGGCGTCAGTTCTGCAGCCGGGCCTGGTGGGTGGTGATCTGGACGGCCGGGTCGTCCAGGCACTGGCCGGTGCCGAGGTCGAAGCGCTGCTTGAGCAGTGGCGAGGCGACGTAGACCCGGCCCTCGGGGGTCGAGCCGAGCAGTCCGCGGGAGAGCACGTAGGCGCCGGTGAACGGATCGCGGTTGGCCAGCGCGTGCACCTGGCCGGCGCCGTCGCGGAAGACCGCGGCCTGGCGGCCGTCCGGGAGCAGCACGGCGACGCCCCGGCCGGGGATCAGGCTGTCCCAGTCGCAGACCGGCAGCCAGCCGTTGTCGGTGTGCAGCGCTACCTTCGGGGCGAGCGTGGCGGAGGTGGTCATCGGATCTCCAGGAGGGGGAGGTCGAGGCCGGCGAGCAGGTCCTCGGCGGTGGCCAGTACGGCCAGGTCGGGCTTGACCTGGTCCCGTTCGGGGGTGAAGCGGATGCTCGGGTCCGGCACGCCGGGCGCGTTGACGAAGGAGACGAAGCGGCTCAGGCGCTCCGGGTCGGCCAGGGTGGCGGCCCACTCGTCCTGGTAGTTGCCGACGTGGCGGGCCATCAGGCCCTCCAGCTCGGCGGCCAGGCCGAGAGTGTCGTGCACCACCACGTCCCGGACGTGGTCGAGTCCGCCGTCGATCCGCTCCAGCCAGGCGGAGGTGCGCTCCAGTCGGTCGGCCGTGCGGATGTAGAACATCAGGAAGCGGTCGATCAGGCGGATCAGCTGCTCGTCGTCGAGGTCCTGGGCCAGCAGGTCGGCGTGCCGGGGGGTGGCGCCGCCGTTGCCGCCGACGTAGAGGTTCCAACCGTTCGAGGTGGCGATGACGCCGAAGTCCTTGCCCCGGGCCTCCGCGCACTCGCGGGCGCAGCCCGAGACGGCGGACTTCAGCTTGTGCGGGCTGCGCAGCCCGCGGTAGCGCAGTTCGAGCTGGATCGCCATCGCGACCGAGTCCTGCACCCCGTACCGGCACCAGGTCGAGCCGACGCAGGACTTCACCGTGCGCAGTGACTTGCCGTAGGCGTGCCCGGACTCGAAGCCGGCGTCGACCAGGCGGCCCCAGATCTGCGGGAGCTGGTCGACGCTGGCGCCGAAGAGGTCGATCCGCTGACCGCCGGTGATCTTGGTGTAGAGGCCGAAGTCGCGGGCCACCTCGCCGATCACGATCAGCTTCTCGGGGGTGATCTCGCCGCCGGGGATGCGCGGCACCACCGAGTAGGAGCCGTTGCGCTGGAGGTTGGCCAGGAAGTGGTCGTTGGTGTCCTGCAGGGCGGCCTGCTCGCCGTCCAGGATGTGCCCGCTGGCGGGGAGTTCGGGGGCGAGCGAGGCGATGATCGAGGCCACGGTCGGCTTGCAGACCTCGCAGCCCTCGCCCGGCAGCCGGCCGTGCTCGGCGAGCAGCCGGGAGTGGGTGGCGATGCCGGTGACCTGGACGATTTCGAAAAGCTCGGCGCGGGTGTGCTCGAAGCAGGGGCACAGGCCCTTGTCGACGGTGACGCCGGAGGCCTCCAGCTCCTCGGTGACCAGGGTGGAGAGCAGCTTGATGCAGGAGCCGCAGCCGGTGCCCGCCTTGGTGCAGGTCTTCACCTCCGGCACGGTGGTGCAGCTGTGCTCGGTGACGGCGCCGCGGATCTGGCCCTTGGTGACGTTGTGGCAGTTGCAGACCACCGCGTCGTCCGGCAGGGCCGAGCCGCCGAGCGAGAGGGGCGGGGCCATCCCGGCGGGCAGGACGAGCGATTCGGCGGGCACGGGCAGCGGCTCGCCGGTGCCGGTGAGCGGGCGCAGCGTCGCGTACGCCTCGGCGTCGCCGACCAGGATGCCGCCGAGCAGGGCACCCTCGGGGGTGACCACCAGCTTCTTGTAGATCCCGGCGCGGGAGTCGGAGTAGACCACGTCGAGTGCGCCCGCAGTAGTGCCGAAGGCGTCGCCGAAGCTGGCCACGTCCACACCGAGCAGCTTGAGCTTGGTGGAGAGGTCGGCGCCGGTGAAGGGCTTGGCGGCCTGTCCGGCCAGCTGGTGGGCGACGGTGGTGGCCATCTCGTAGCCGGGGGCGACCAGGCCGTAGACCCGGCCGTCCGCCGCGAGGGCGCACTCGCCGATCGCGTAGACGTCGCTGTCCGAGGTGCGGCAGTGCTCGTCCACCGCGATGCCGCCGCGCTCGCCGACGGTCAGGCCGCAGTCCCGGGCCAGTTGGTCGCGGGGCCGGACGCCGGCGGAGAAGACCACCAGCTCGGTGTCCAGGCTGGTGCCGTCGGTGAAGGTCATCGCACTGGCCCGGCCCTCGGGGGAGACCAGCACGGCGTTGGTGCCGACCCCCGTGTGCACCACCACGCCCATCTCCTCGATGGTGCGGCGCAGCGCCTCGCCGCCCGCGCCGTCCACCTGCACCGGCATCAGCCGGGGCGCGAACTCCACCACGTGGGTCTCCAGGCCGAGGCCCAGAAGCGCCCCGGCCGCCTCCAGGCCGAGCAGCCCGCCGCCGACCACCGCGCCGACCTTGGCCCCGGCGGCGTACGACTCGATCGCGCGCAGGTCCTCGATGGTGCGGTAGACGAAGCAGCCCTCGGCGTCCTTGCCCTCGACCGGCGGCACGAACGGGTACGAGCCGGTGGCGAGCACCAGGGTGTCGTAGCCGATCACCTCGCCGTCGGCGGTGGTGACCTGCTTGGCGGCGCGGTCGATCGCGGTGGCGGGGGTGGCGAGACGGACCTCGTAGCCGTGTTGGGCGGCGAAGCCGTCGTCGGCGAGCAGCAGGTCCTCCGGGGTGCGGCCGGAGAAGTAGGAGGTGAGCGCGACGCGGTCGTAGGCCGGGCGGGGCTCCTCGGCGAGCACGACGACGCGGTAGCGGTCGGCGGCGCCGGCCTCGGCGAGCGCGGCGAGGAAGCGGTGGCCGACCATGCCGTACCCGATGAGCAGGACTGTCGGCCGAGTGGTGGAGGTCATCGGGGTGTCCCTTCGAGGGTGCGGGTGCCTGCGGTGCTGTGGGTGGTCAGCAGGTGGAGCGGGTGGGCGGTCAGGGCTTCGTCGCCCTGCCAGGTGTGGGCCAGGTCGCCGACGGTGTCGAGGTCGCCGAGCAGCACGCCGCCGACCAGGCGGTCGTCGCCGTCGGCGTCGCGGCGGACGATCACCTTGCGGTAGGTGCCGCGCCCGCCGTCGGCGAGCCGGACGACCCTGTCCTGGGGCCCGGTGGGCTCGGGGACGCCGAAGGTGGCGAGATCGAGCGGGGGTTCGGCGGGGTGGGGGGTGTTGAGGGTGAGGCGGGTGAGCAGGCGGCTGCCCCGGTAGGCGGCCGCGCGGTGGCTGAGCACCTGGGCGAGCACGTCGGCCTGCTCCAGGGCCGGGCCGGCCAGTCCGTAGACCACGCCGTCGTGTTCGGCACAGTCGCCGAGGGCGTGGATGCGGGGGTCACTGGTGCGCAACTGGTCGTCCACCAAAACTCCTTGACGGATCGTCAGCTCGGCTGCCCGGGCCAGGCCGGTGCGGGGGCGGACCCCGGTGGCGAGGACCAGCAGCTCGGCGTCGAGGCGGAAGCCGTCGGCGAGCTCGACCCCGGTGACGGTGCGGGCGGCGTCGGTCAGGACGGCCCGGACGCGGCACTCGGTGTGCACCTCGATCTTCTGGGCGGCCAGGTGCCGGCGCAGCAACTCGGCTGCCTGGTGGTCGAGATGGTGCTCCATGAGGTGCTCGCCCTGGTGGGCGAGCAGCA
This sequence comes from Kitasatospora sp. NPDC002227, assembly GCF_040296285.1. Classification (NCBI taxonomy): domain Bacteria; kingdom Bacillati; phylum Actinomycetota; class Actinomycetes; order Kitasatosporales; family Streptomycetaceae; genus Kitasatospora; species Kitasatospora sp. NPDC002227. Next base: position 186,970 of record NZ_JBEOWY010000008.1, on the reverse strand, counting down.
CCTGGACGCCGCGGGCGGCCAGGGCGCGGGCCGCGCTCACGCCGAGCAGGCCGCCGCCGACCACCACCGCGCGCTCGGCCTGCGGCAGCCGGGCGTCGAGGTCGGTGCAGTCGGTCATGGTGCGGAAGGTGAAGACGCCGGACGGGAGTTCGCGGTACTGGCGGGTGTGCAGGCGCAGCGACGGGTCCTCGAAGAGGCCGCGCAGCGGCGGCAGCACCGGGTTGCTGCCGGTGGCCAGGACGAGGCTGCCGTACTCGATCACGGCGCCGTCGTCGCAGAGCACCCGGCGGTGGGGGCGGTCGATCCGGACCACGCGGCTGTGGTGGTGGGCGATGCCGGGGGGCAGGGCGGCGAGGGTGGCGAGGCCTGGGTGGTAGCGGCCGGCGAGGACTTCGGCGAGCAGGACTCGGTTGTAGGGCGGGTGCGGCTCCTCGCTGATCAGCACCACCTCGCGCTCGCCGAGCAGCGTGAGCTGCTGGGCGAGGCGGTGGCCCGCCAGGCCGGCGCCGACCACCACGACGGGGTGGCCGGCGGTGGGGGTGTCGGTGGCTGTCATGGCTGTGAGCTTGCCGGGGCGGTGTTTCCCGGTGGGGTTCCGGCTGTTTCGCGGCCGGAACTTCGAGCTCAGCGGGGGTGGGGAGGGGCCGTGAGGAGGGGCGGCGGAGCCGCCCGGGGGTAGTGCGAGTGGCTCGGAGGCGGCCGGCGCGGCGATGTGCTTGGCGGGCCGCGCCGTTCCCCGCGCCCCTGACTGTGCAACTGGCTGCCTGTTCAGAGGCGCTCGAGGCGGACGGCGCAGGATTTGAACTCGGGCATCCGGGAGGTGGGGTCGAGGGCGGGGTTGGTGAGGAGGTTGGCGTTGCCCTCGCCGGGCCAGTGGAAGGGCATGAAGACGGTGTCGGGGCGGATGGCGGTGGTCAGGCGGGCGGGAGCGACGGCGCGGCCGCGGCGGCTGACGACGGCGACCTGGTCGCCCTCGCGCAGGCCGAGCCGCTCGCCCAGGTGGGGGTGGAGTTCCACGAAGGGGCCGGGGGCGGCCGAGTTGAGGGCGGCCACCCGGCGGGTCTGGGCACCGGACTGGTACTGGGCCAGGACCCGGCCGGTGGTCAGCCGGACGGGGTACTCGGCGCAGGGCTCCTCCGCCGCCGGGCGGTGCTGCACCGGGGTGAACCGCGCCCGGCCGTCCGGGGTGGCGAAGCGGTCGAGGAACAGTCTCGGCGTGCCGGGGTGTTCGGGGCTCGGGCAGGGCCAGAAGACGCCGTCCTCGGCGGCGATCCGGCGGTAGCTGATGCCGGCGTAGTCGGCCACCCCGCCGCCGGAGGCCAGCCGCAGCTCCTCGAAGGCCTCCTCCGGTTCGGTCGGGAAGCCCTTGCCGAACCCGCCCAGCCGGTCGGCCAGTTCATGCAGTACGACCAAGTCGCTGCGCACTCCGGCCGGTGGTTCGACGGCCTGGCGGCGCAGGATGACCCTGCCCTCCAGATTGGTCATGGTGCCGGTCTCCTCGGCCCACTGGGTGACCGGCAGGACGACATCCGCCAGCTGAGCCGTCTCGGAGAGCACCACGTCGCAGACCGCGAGGAAGTCCAGCGAGCGCAGCCGCTCGGCGACATGGGCCGAACGCGGCGCCGACACCACGGGGTTGGAGCCCGCTACCAGCAGCGCCCGCACGTCCGTGCCCAGCGAGTCGAGCAGCTCGTAGGCGCTCGGCCCCGGCCCCGGCAGGCTGTCCGGGTCCACTCCCCAGACGGCCGCGACGTGGGCCCGGGCCGCCGGGTCGTCCAGCTTGCGGTAGCCGGGCAGCTGGTCCGCCTTCTGGCCGTGCTCCCGGCCGCCCTGGCCGTTGCCCTGGCCGGTCAGGCAGCCGTAACCCGCGTACGGGTGGCCCATGTTGCCGGTGGCCAGGCAGAGGTTGATCCAGGCGCTGACCGTGTCGGTGCCCTTGGCCTGCTGCTCCGGCCCGCGGGCGGTGAGCACCATGGCGCGCTCCGCCTCGCCGAACAGCCGGGCCGCAGTGCGGAGCCGGGGCAGCGGCACACCCGTGACGGCCTCCACGTGCTCGGGCCAGTGGGCCATCGCGGCGGCCCTGGCCTCGGGCCAGCCGGTGGTGCGTTCGGCGATGAAGGTCTCGTCGGTGCGGCCGTCGGCGACGGTCAGGTGCAGCAGGCCCAGCGCCAGGGCCAGGTCGGTGCCGGGGCGGGGCGCGAGGTGCAGGTCGGCCAGCTCGGCGGTTCTGGTCCGGCGGGGGTCGATCACGATCAACGTGCCGCCGCCTTCCTGGAGTTCGCGCAGGTAGCGGACGAACGGCGGCATCGTCTCGGCCGGGTTGGCGCCGACCAGGATCAGGCACTTGGTGTGCGGGATGTCGGCGAGCGGGAAGGGCAGGCCGCGGTCGGTGCCGAAGGCGCGCACCCCGGCGGCGGCCGCGGAGGACATGCAGAACCGGCCGTTGTAGTCGATCGAGGAGGTGCCGAGCACCACCCGGGCGAACTTGCCGAGCAGGTAGGCCTTCTCGTTGGTGAGCCCGCCGCCGCCGAACACCCCTACGGCATGGCGGCCGTGGGCGGCGGCCGCCCCGGCCAGGCCCGCGGCCACCGCGTCCAGGGCCTCCGGCCAGCTCGCCGGGGTCAGCACGCCGTCGCGGCGCACCAGCGGAGTGGTCAGCCGGGCGGCGGGGTCGAGCACGGCCGCGGCATTGGCGCCCTTGCCGCACAGGGCGCCCTGGTTGACCGGGAAGGCGGGCCGCTCGACCACCGTGACGGGGACCGGCCCCCGGGTGGTCGGGCGCAGGGCCATGCCGCACTGGAGCGCGCAGTAGGGGCAGTGGGTGTCGGTGGGGGCGTCCATGGAGCCACCCTGCGGGCGGGCTGTTTCAAGGTGGCGGCCCGATGGTTACGGGCCGCGTACGCCGGGCTCACCGCAGGTGGGCCCGGCTGTGAGGGCCGGGCCGGGAGGGGCGGGCTGAGAGGAGAACGGGCGGCAGTCGTGACGAGCGCGCAACGGGCGGGAAACAGCGGGCGGGGACGGTGGCGGGATGACGCTCTCCTGTGTGGTTGCTCCGCCGGTCCGGGTGCTGCACGCCGCCCGGCGCCCCGCCCTGGTGCTGGTCGCGCACGGCTCGCGGGATCCGGTGGCCGCCGCCGAGGTAAGGCGGCTGGCGGCGGCCGTCCGGTCGGCCCGGCCCGAACTCGACGTCCGGCTCGCCTACTTGGGCCTGAACGGGCCGCTGCTGCCGCAAGTCCTGGACGAGCTGGCCGGGCCCGCCGTCCTGGTGCCGCTGCTGCTCAGCCGGGGCTACCACCTGCGGGTGGACCTACCGGCGGCGCTGGCCGGAGCGCCCCAGGTGCACGGGGTGGTGACGCCGCCGCTCGGGCCGGACCGGCTGCTGGCCGAGGCACTGGCCGGCCGGCTGCGGGAGGCCGGCTGGGCCGGCGAACCGGTGGTGCTGGCGGCCGCCGGTTCGCGGGATCCGGCCGCCGCCGAGGACGTCGCGGCTCAGGCCGGGCTGTTGGCGGGGCTGCTCGGGGTCGAGGTGCGGCCCGGGTACGTGACCGGGAGCGGGCCGAGTGTGGCGGCGGCCGTCGCGGAGCTGGGCGAGGCCGCCGTGGCGGGGTACTTCACCGCGCCCGGGGATTTCGCGCGGCTGGCCGCGGCGGCCGGCGGCCGGGTGACGGCGGCTGCGCTCGGTGCGCACCCGGGGGTGGTGCGAGTGGTGCTCGAACGCTACGCGGCCGCCGTCCTGGGTCAGTCCGTGCGGGAGGACTGCAGGTGGGCGAAGACCACCACGTTGTCGGTGTAGTCCTTGAGCTTCTTGTCGTAGGCCCCGCCGCAGGTGATCAGGCGGAGCTGGGCGTCCTCGGTGTCGCCGTAGACCTTGGCGTCCGGGAAGGCGTTCTTGGGGTACGTCTGGGTGGAGTCGACCACGAAGGTCGCGGTGATGCCGTCCTCGCGGGTGATGTCCACGGTGCTGCCCGGCGTGAGCAGATGGAGCATCAGGAAGACGGCCGGGCCGGTCCTGGTGTCGACGTGGCCCGCGACCACCGCGCTGCCGCGTTCGCCGGGGGCGGCGCCGCCCCGGTACCAGCCGACCAGGTTCTTGTCGTCCGCGGAGGGGGCCTCCAGGGTGCCGCCGGGGGCCAGACCGAGCTCGGTGAACGGCGCGTCGAGGAAGAGCTGCGGCACCCGCAGGCGGGTGGGGCGCGAGCGGGGGAGGGTGGGGGAGGCCTTCGCCTTCTGGCGGGCCGCCGGAGCGCTCGGCGCGGGGGCGGCGACCGGCGCGGCGGCGGCCGTGGCCGGGGGCTGGACGGGAGAGTCGTCGACGGACTGGTAGATCACCAGCAGCCCCAGCAGGGCGGCGCCCACCGCCCAGCGGAAGAGGGTGTTGGGAGGGCCGGTGTGGTCGGCCAACGGGGGCTCCTTCGGAGAGATGGGCAGAAGGATCAGATGCACTGTCCGGGGGCGCGGGGAACTGCGCGAGACGGGAGGCACCGGCCTGCGGCCTACCGCTTCGCGCAGTTCCCCGCGCCCCAGGGTGGTGCAACTGGCTGTGCAGCCGGGAAGCGGTGCCCGGCTGGGTGCGGGCACCGCTGGGGGTGAGGGGCGGAGCTCAGGTGCCGGTGGAGCGGCGGCGGAGGGAGTAGGCACCGACGCCGAGGCCGCCGGCGAGGAGGGCCGCGCCGGTGGCGAGGCCGCCGCCGGAGACCGCGAGGCCGCCGCCGCCCGTGTGGACGCCGCCGTGCGGCTTCTGCTGGTCGTGCCAGGGGGCCTCCTCGGCCTCCTCCGTGGCGTCCTCGTGCTCCTTGGCCTCCTCCTTCTTCGGCTCCTCCTTCTTCGGCTCCTCCTTCTTGGGCTGCTCCTTGGCAGGTGCAGCCGAAGCGGCCGGAGCGGCCGGAGCCGCCGGGGCGGCCGGGGCGGCCGCAGCGGGGGCGGGCGCGGCCGGGGCCGCCGGGGCGTCCTGCCAGACCTGCTGGTCCTCGGTCACGGCGCGGGCGCCGGGCTGGGTATCGGCGTGGGCGACGGGGGCGGTGAGCGCCAGGACGGCGGCCACGGCCGCTCCAGCGAGGAGGGAGCGTTCGACACGCATCTGAGTGAGTCCTTCCGGTGGCGACGGGCGACTGCCGGGCCTTCGCCGGCGGAGGGTTCGCGGTCGCACCTTCATCACGGTCGGTCACGGAGGCGGAGCCCGCCACCGCCCAGGTCCTTCCGGTGGACCGACGGGTTGTCAGCCGTTGGGGTGGTCAGGACGACTGCTCGGGCGTGTCGGTGCGTTGTCCGGCGTGAACGGGGGACACATCCGCACATGCTGTCAGACCATCAGATCATCGGACGGCGTCTGCTACTGAGCGTAGCGGGCCTGACCCTGCTCTCCGCCACCACCGCCTGCGGCACGGACCAGGCCGAGCAGCTCGCCCCCGCCCCGTCCCCCGCGCAGCCCCAGCCCAAGGCGGTCAACGTCCCCAGCCCCGCGCTGGCCAGCCCGCCGAAGCCGGCCACCCCACCGCAGAGCACCCCGCCACCCAGCACGGCCCCCCGCCCGCACAACGCCGCGCCGCTCTTCTCCCTCGCCGCCGCCGACAAGCTGGTCGCCCTCACCGTGGACGACGGGCCGGACCCGGTCCACACCCCCGCCGTGCTGTCGATCCTCCAGCAGTACGGCGTCCGGGCGACCTTCTTCCTGATCGGCGAGAACGCCGCCGAGCACCCCGGGCTGGTCCGGGAGATCGCCCGCCAGGGCCACCACCTGGCCAACCACACCTGGAGCCACCCCGATCTGCGCCACCTCCCCGAGGCCAAGGTCCGCGACGAGCTGGAACGCACCTCGGACCTGCTGCGCGAGGCCACCGGCAAGCCGATGACCTGGTTCCGCGCCCCCGGCGGGGACTGGTCGGACGTCTCGCTGCGGGTCTGCAACGAGCTCGGCATGCGCCCGATGGGCTGGTCCGTGGACCCGCGCGACTGGGCCCGCCCGGGCACCTCCCGGATCACCAGCCGGGTGCTGGACGCGATCCGGCCCGGCTCGATCGTGCTCAACCACGACGGAGGCGGTGACCGCTCGCAGACCGTCGCCGCGCTGCGCACCTACCTTCCGGTGCTGATCGACGAGGGCTACCGCTTCACGGCGCCCGCGTGAGCGGGCCACCGGGCCGACGTCGAAGGGGGGACCGACCCGGCGGTCGGTCCCCCCTCAGGGGCGGTGCGGGCTCAGGACAGCAGCGTCCAGGACTGGCCCGGGGCCGCCGCGTTCGGGTTGTCGGTGACCACCACCGACCCGGCACCGGTGCCGGAGGTGCCGAGCACCAGGCCGGTGGCGACGTTGGTGATGGTGAGCGCGCCGGTCGCGGTGGACTGCACGACCTTCCACTCCTGCCAGGGGTTGCCCGGCGAGTAGCCCAGCAGGTAGGCGCTGTTGCCCGGCTGGGTGCCGGCCGCGAGCACGGTGTGCTGCTGGGTGGCGGTGCTGCAGTTGTCGCTGATCCGGACGGTGCCGTCCGGGTTGGTGGTGAAGGTCCACTGCTCGGAGGTGTGGTCCGACCACCAGGTGTTGATGTCGGCGTTCTGGCCCACCGGGGCCGAGCAGGTGCCGGAGGCCTCCAGAGCCTGGCCGCCGGTGCCGCCCGCGCTCAGGCTGTGGTACTTGCCGTCGTTGATCACAGTGGCCGTGACGGTGGCCGCCTGCGCGGTCAGGCGGTAGAGCGCGACGCCGTGCGGGGCGACCCAGTTGCCGCCGACGGTGCCGCTGGTGCTGCCGGTGGCGCCGCTCCAGACCTCCTTGTACGTGTAGCCGGCGCCGCTGAGGCCGAGGGCGGAGAGGCTGGTGGTGACGGTCTGCCAGTTGTTCGGGTCCTGGTTGACCAGCAGCACGGCGGTGTCACCGTTCGCGAGCCGGCGCTCGAGCACGACCGGGTCGGTCCCCGAGCGCGGGGCGCTGCCGACCAGGGTGGCCGGCTTGGCCAGCCTGTCCTGGTCGATCGCGATCATGTCGCGGTTCTTCAGCAGGGCCAGGCTGCTCGCGTCGATGCCGGTGGACCAGCTGTAGCCGTCCCGGCTGACCTGGGTCTGCGCCGCCGTGCGCAGGTCGGCGCCGGAGATCAGCGGGGAGGCCATCATCGCCAGGATCGACAGCTCGCTGCGCGACTCGTCGTCGGTGAAGGGCTTGTGGCAGACGCAGGTGTCCGTCACGCCGTAGAGGCCGTAGGCGTACTTCCAGCCGGTGAACATCATGTCCATGTCGTTCCAGCTGCCCGGCCGGACGTTGCCCGGGTACTGCAGGGCCGTCTGCAGCTGGCCGTTCCAGAGCACGCCGCTCAGCTCGCTGTCGCGGTCCCCGCCGATCCGGCAGAGATTGGCGACCTGCCCGCACCAGACGCCGGTCGGCGCATAGCCGGGGGACTGGAAGGCCGGGGTGCCGGCCGCCTTGATCACCGGGTCCGTACGGGCCGGGTCGCCGGTCTCGAGCAGGTACGGCACCCCGCTGTGCACGGGCTGCGCCGAGACGCTGAGCGCGACCTTCGGGCGGCCCTGGGCGGCGGAGGCCGAGTCCAGCGCGCGCTGGAAGGTCTGCACCCGGGCGTAGATCGACTTGGTGAGCTCCTTGCCCACGCCCTGGGTGTAGTAGTTGTGGCCGTCCGGGCCGATGATCTGCGGGCCGTACGGGCAGTCGTCGTACTTCACGTAGTCGACGCCCCAGGAGACGAAGTCCGCGGCGTCGGTGGCTTCGTGGCCGAGGCTGCCGGGGTGCATCTGGCAGGTCTCGTAGGTGTCGGTGGCGTACAGGCCGAGCTTCATGCCCTTGCTGTGCGCGTACCAGGACAGGTACTGGATGCCGCCCAGGGTCTGTCCGTTCACGACCTGGCTGGGGAAGTTGCGCGGGTCGGCCTGGAGGTGGCCGGAGGTGGGGTCGTTGCCGGTGCCGTCGGTGCCGCTGACCGGGTTGCCGCTGTTGTCGTACAGCTGCATCGCGCCCTCGGCGGTGCGGGTGAACCAGCTGGACTGGCCGGTGCGGTAGAGCTGCGACCAGCCGTCGTCGATGGTCACGGTGTCGTAGCCGGCGGCCACCAGGCCGTTGGCCGACATGAAGTCGATGGTCTGCACGACCTGCTGCTGGTTGACCTGGGTGCCCAGGGCGTTCCAGGAGTTCCAGCCCATCGGCGGGGTCAGGGCGGTGCCGTTGTCGAGGGCGGCGGCCGGGGAGGCGGTGGCGAGCGAGAGGGTGCCGAGCCCGGGGAGGGCCAGGCCGAGGGCCAGCAGGAGGCTGGGCAGGCGGGAGGTTCTGCCGCGAGAAGCGCGCATGGAGCAACTCCGAGGACGCGTGGGGGTGGGGGAGGCAGCCTGAAGGTGGGGTGCTGGGCAGCGAGTGTAATGGCACATGTGACATGTCCAACAGACTCGTGCGGGGACTTCTGTTGGGTGATGGCGGATTGTGTTCGCTTGGCGCGGGGGTGTACGGGTGTCCCCGAAGGGGTGAAATTCGGTGTGCCTAGGGGGTGGCGCGAGGGTGGCTGGCCTAGGATCTGCGCCAGGGGCTCGGGTGAGGGCCGCGGCCGGAGCGGCGGCGGGTGGCGCCGACGGTACGTCAGGCGCGCTCGGCCCGGCTTGCGATGTGCGGTGCTGAGGTGGGGCGGGTGGGACTCGAACCCACGACCAAGGGATTATGAGTCCCCTGCTCTAACCGGCTGAGCTACCGCCCCGGTTCGCCGTGCAGCGCGGCGTGGTGCCGATGCAGCAGCAGACGGCCCCTCAGGGCCGTCTCCGGCAGCATAGCCGGTCGATCAGCGGTGGTGCGCGCCGGGGGCGCATCCGGGGGGCACGGGCGCACGGTCGGGGGCACGGCCGAGGGATGGCAGGTCTCCTGCCGCTCCGTGCCGATGTGCGGCGGCCCGTCGGCCGGGTGAGGCTGGGGTGGGCCGGTACGCTGACCGGTCGAGGCGGCCCGGAGGTGAGTTCGGTGGTTCGGACGACGGTGCGCGGCTGGACGGGCGCGGGGGCGGCCCTGCTGCTGGCGCTGGGCCCGGTGGCGTGCGGCTCGGGCGGCGCGGCCGGTGACGGCCCGTCGGCGGCGGGCTCGCCGCGGCCGAGCGGCAGTGCCGGCTCCGACGCGCACGGCTGGTCGCGCGACCGCATCCTCAGCGCCATCGCCAAGCACGCCGGCACCACGAGGACGGCCAAGGCCAGCCCGCTCAACAGCCTGGTCGGCGCCGTGTTCACCCACAACGAGGACGGCGACCACTTCTGCACCGCCAGCGTGGTGGACAGCGCCGGGCTCAACCTGATCATCACGGCCGCGCACTGCGTCTACGACCCGATCGCGGGCCAGCGCAGCGATCTCGTCTTCATCCCCGGCTACCGGGACGGCGAGACCCCGAACGGCGTCTGGCCGCTGGTCGCCATCACGGTGGACCCGAGCTGGTCCGAGAACGGCAACCCGGACCTGGATGTGGCCTTCGCGATCGTGAAGCCGCAGGGCGGCAAGCAGGTGCAGCAGGTGCTCGGCGGCAACTCCCTCGGGATCAACAAGGGCTACCAGCTCCCGGTCAAGGTCACCGGCTACCCGAGCAGCGGGGACGTGCCGATCACCTGCTCCAACGTCACCAGCCGGCAGAGCCCGACCCAGCTGCGGATCGACTGCCCCGACTACACCGGCGGCACCAGCGGCAGCCCCTGGATCACCGACCTCGACCCGAAGACCCACACCGGCACCGTGGTCGGGGTGATCGGGGGCTACCAGGAGGGCGGGGACAGCCCGGACACCTCGTACAGCAGCTACTTCGGGGACCAGGTCCAGCAGCTGTACGACCGCGCGACCGGCTGAGCGGCCCGCCCCCGGCGGGTGAGCCGTCCGGCCGCCTTCAGGCTGGCGTTCGAGGCCGCCCGGCTGGTAGACCTTGCCTCCGGACGCGCCGGGCAGCGGTGCGACGCTCACGAAGGGGCCCGGATGGCACGCGTACGGTCGGCCGCCCGCGCGGCTGCGCGCGCGCTCGCGGCGGCGGCTGCCACCGCCGCCCTGCTGACCGGCTGCGCCACGGGCGGCGGCGCCGGCCCGGACGGCACCCCGAGCTCGCGGCCGGCCGAGGCGGGCGGGACGCAGGACCGGATCGGCGCGCTCTTCGTCGGCGACGTGTTCGGGCCGCGGGGCTGCACCGCGAGCGTGGTCGACAGCCCCCGGCACAATCTGCTGGTGACCGCCGCGCACTGCGTCTACACCGCGACCAACGGCCGCCTGGACGACCTGGTCTTCGTGCCCGGTTACCGCAACGGTCAGGCACCGTACGGTAGTTGGACGGCGAAGCAGACCTTCGTCGACCCGCACTGGACGGCCTCGGAGGACCCGGAGTACGACGTCGCCTTCCTCACCGTGGAGCCGAAGGGCGGCCGGGAGATCGAGGACCTGCTCGGGGCCAACGAGCTGGCCACCGACCAGGGCTTCGGCCAGCGGGTCTCGGTCAGCGGCTACCCGAGCACGAGTGAGACGCCCATCACCTGCTCGGTGCGGACGCTGCGCTTCAGTGACACCCAGGAGCGGTTCGACTGCTACGGCTACACCGACGGCACCAGCGGCAGCCCGTGGCTGACCAAGGGCGGCCGGGTGATCGGCGTGATCGGCGGCTACCAGCAGGGCGGGGACACCGACCGGACTTCGTACAGCGTCACCTTCGACCACCGGGTGGCCGAGCTGTACCGGCAGGCCACGGCCTGAGGGCCTCGCGGTGTGACCGGGGAAACACGAAGGCCCTCCGGTCACCGGAGGGCCTTCGCTCTGCGCAACTCACCCCGGACCGGGGTGAAGCTCCCCCAATTGGACTCGAACCAATAACCTGCCGATTAACAGTCGGCTGCTCTGCCAATTGAGCTATGGGGGATTGAACGCGCAGTGCCGGAAGGCCGGTTGGGCCTTCCGAGCTCCCCCAATTGGACTCGAACCAATAACCTGCCGATTAACAGTCGGCTGCTCTGCCAATTGAGCTATGGGGGAATGAGCTTCTGCTGCGGGGGTCGGTCACCCGGCCCTTCGGCGCTCGCTGCGGGACATACATTAGCGCACTCAGGGGGGTGCTCCGCCAATCGCTTTCGCCGCGGGCCCGGTGGGGGCCCGGTGGGGGGCGTCGGACGGGGGTGGCGCGGGCCCCGCTCGGCGCGCCCGGCGCGCGACCGCCCGCCCGGGCGGGGATGCTTGGGGCGGCAGTGCGGCGGTGGCCCCGACCCGCCAGGGTCCGAACGGTTCGCCGCCGGGCCGGACGGGTAGGGCAACGCGGCAGAGTCCGCAAGGAAGGGTGGAAGCCGAGCATGTGGAAGCTGAGCATGGCCGTCGGAGTCGGGATCGGGTACGTCCTTGGCGCCCGGGCCGGACGGCAGCGCTACGAGCAGATCTCCAAGGCGGCCCGGCAGATCGCCCAGAACCCCCGCGTCCAGGACGCCGCCGACAAGGCCCGCCACCAGGCCGGGGCCGTGGCCGGCAAGGCGGCCGGGGCGGTGGCCGACCGGGTGGGGGAGCGGCTGCCGAACGCGGTGACCGACCGGGTGGCGCTGTTCCACCGCCAGCAGGCCGCGGACGACAGCTGGGGCACCGTCCGCGGCTGAGGCCGGCCGTCGTGGCGGGTCGGGGCTACTCGCCGGTACCGAGTGGGCAACACTTGGCCGACCCGCCGACATCAGGGCCACCGGCTGAGGCATGATCTCGACATGGCCATCGTCGCGGGCATCGACAGCTCGACCACTCGCACCAGGATCGTCGCGTGCGACGCCGACACCGGCGCCGTGCTGCGCGACGGCAAGGCCCCGCACCCCGTGCAGGAGGGCCCCGACGCCAGAGCGACCGAGACCGACCCGCAGAACTGGCTGCACTCGCTCGGCGACGCCGCCACCGGCGGCCTGCTGGAGGGCGTCCGGGCGATCGGGGTCTCGGCCCAGCAGCACGGCCTGATCGGGCTGGACGCGGGCGGCGTGCTGGTGCGGCCCGCCCTGCTCTGGAACGACCCCCGCTCGGCCGGTTCGGCCGCCGCCCTGATCGACGCGCTCGGCGGTCAGGAGGCCTGGGTGCAGGCGATCGGCGCGGTGCCCGCCCCGACCTACACCGTGGCCAAGCTGCGCTGGCTCGCCGAGCACGAGCCCACCTCGGCCAAGCGGATCGCCGAGGTGCTGCTCCCGCACGACTGGCTGGTCTGGCAGCTGCTCGGCCACCCCAAGCGCCGCACCACCGACCGGGGCGACGCCTCCGGCACCGGCTACTGGTCGCCGATCACCGGCGAGTACCGCCAGGACCTGATCGAGCTGGCCCTCGGCCACCAGCTCCGGGTGCCGGACGTGCTGGCCCCCAACGAGCCCGCCGGGCACACCCCCGAGGGCCTGCTGATCTCCGCCGGGACGGGCGACAACATGGCCGCCGCGCTCGGCCTCGGCCTCACCCCGGGCGACGCCGTCGTCTCGCTCGGCGGCAACGGCACCATCTTCGCCGTCCACGACCAGCCGGTGACCGACCTCAGCGGCGCCGTCTCCTCCTTCGCCGACGCCACCGGCCACCACCTGCCGATGGTGGGCACCCTCAACGCCGCCCAGGTGCTGCGCTCGATGGCCGGCCTGCTCGGCACCGACCTGGCCGGGTTGAGCGAGCTGGCACTGCAGTCGACGCCCGGCTCGTACGGGCTGGTCCTGCTGCCCTACCTGGACGGTGAGCGCACGCCGAAACTCCCCGCCGCGGCGGGGACGTTGACCGGGCTGCGGGCGGAGTCGATGGCGCCGCAGCACCTGGCGCGGGCGGCGGTGGAGGGGATGCTCTGCAATGTCGCCGAGGCACTGGACGTGCTGCGGGCCCAGGGAGTCGCTCTGCGGCGGGTGTTCCTGCTCGGGGCGGTCGGGCGGCTGCAGGCCGTCCGGGAGATCGCTCCGCTGCTGTTCGGCCTCCCGGTGGTGATACCGCCCGCCGGGGACTACGCCGCGCGCGGCGCCGCCCGGCAGGCGGCCTGGGCGCTGGCCGGTACGGCCGAGCCGCCGCAGTGGGGCCTGCCGGAGGCGGTCACGGTGGCGCCGGACCAGTTCCACGACCCGGCGGTCGGGAAGGCCGTGCGGCAGCAGTACGCGACGATCCGGGTGCAGAACCACCCGGAGACGGCCGTCGGCTAGAAGTGCTCCCGTAGCGGGCCCACCCGCAGGCCCTGGGCCGCGCAGGTGTCGAGGATCCGCGGCAGGGCGCCGAGGGTGGAGTGCCAGGCGTTCGGGGCCGAGGTGCAGTCCGAGTCGTGCAGGAGCAGGGTGGCTCCGGCGAGGGGCGCACGGGTGATCGTGTGCAGGACGGAGTCGGGGGTGGCCTTGGCGGTCCAGTCGCGGCCCCAGTGGGTCCAGAGGACCGGTGTGAGGCCGAGCCGGCGGGCGGTGGTCAGGGCGGAGAGGTTGAGCACCCCGTACGGCGGCCGGTACCAACGGGGTTGTTGACCCGTCAGGTCGGCGATCAGGTCCCGCGCCCGGGCGATGTCGTCCCGGGTGGCCCGGGGCGAGCGGACCAGCAGGGGCCGGTGCCGCAGCCCGTGCACCGCGACCTCGTGCCCGGCCGCGGTCAACTCCCGGCCCAGGCCGGGGTCGCGCAGCAGCATCTGGCCGAGCAGGAAGAAGGTGGCCTGCACGCCCGCCCGGTCCAGCGCTTCGAGGAAGAGCGGGGTGGAGCGCGGGTCGGGCCCGTCGTCGAAGGTGAGCGCGACGTGGTCCCGGCGGCCCGTGCCGCTCAGGCCCGGGGCCAGGTGCGGCCGCAGCGGGCCGATCGAGCTGAGTGCGGGCAGGCCGTGGGCCAGGGCGAGCCCGCCGGCCGCCAGTGCCAGCGGCTTGATCAGGCGGGTCACGCGGCCTCCTCGAGAGGGGCGCCCATCGCGGCGGCGGGCCCGGCCAGCCGGATGAGGTGCTGGTCGGCGGGGACGGTCGGGGGCCAGGCGACGGCGTCGTCGGCCAGGGCGGTGCGCAGGGCGGGGGCGAGGGCCGCCCGGTCGGGTATCCAGGTGGCCAGGCCGGCTTCGTGCAGGGCGGCCGCGTTGGTGACGCCGTGGCCCGGGAGGCAGCGGTAGCTGACCACGGGGACGCCGCTGGCCATCGCCTCCAGCGAGGTGAGGCCGCCCGCGTTCTGGACCACCACGTCGGCGGTGCGCAGCAGCGCGGGCATGTCCGCCACCCAGCCGAGCGGTACGCCGGCGGCCGCGTGCAGCAGCCGGGTGCGCAGGGCGGTGTTGTGCCCGCAGACGGTGACCGGCACGGCCAGCCCGCCGGCCTCGATCTCCCGGACGGTCTCCTCGATCTCGCCGACACCCCAGGAGCCGGCCACCACCAGGGCCACCGGCCGGTCGGTCGGCAGTCCGAAACGGACCCGCTCGGCGTCCCGCTCGGCGGCCGAACGGGACGGGCGGAAGGCCGGGCCGACCAGCGGGCCGCACACCTCGACGGCGTCGGCGCCGTGCTGCCGGGCCTGGGCGGCGGCCACCGGGTGCAGGGCCAGGTGCAGGTCGACGCCGGCGCCGATCCAGAGCGGGTGGACGGACATGTCGGTCAGGAAGGTGACCACCGGGACACTGATCTCGCCCGCGGCCCGCAGCGCCCCGAGCGCCTGGCTGGCCAGGGGGTAGGTGGAGACCACGGCGGCCGTGTCGGGCCCGATCGCCGCCCGCGCGCGCCGGGCCGCGGCGCGGGCGAACAGCCGCCCGACCAGCGAGCGGAACGTGCTGTTCCGCTCGAGCGCCTTCAGCAGCCCGCCCCAGGCCCAGGGCGCCACCCGCAGCTCGAAGGCGTAACTCCCGCGCAGCAGACGGCCGATGCCCGGCGGCAGCAGATCGAGGAAGTCGTGGCGGTCCACTCCGTACCCCAAGTCCGTCAGGCGCCGTGCGAGTTCGGCGGCGGCGCCGTCGTGGCCGGCTCCAACGCTGGCCGAAACCACGGTGATCCGGGTCCGTCGTGATGGCATCAGGCTCCTTCAGGGCAACAGCCCGGCGGGACGGATCTGGCCATGAGCTCTCGGCCCCCGTACGCCGAGGTTCGGTGGTGCGCGGCAACTCGCGGCCGAGCGGCCGGAGTCGGATGCGACAGTGCAGTGAACGTGGAGCGTGGAACGGTGAACGTGCAGCGGTGGCGGGCCCGTTGAGCAGCCCGGCTGGGTAAAGGGTCGACCTAGTGTATGACGGCCGGGCCACCGGCAGGAGTCCGGCCGGTGATCACGGTGTTGCCCGTAGGCGTGCCGTCGGTCCGAGCGATCCGCTTGCGCGGACGGTCGGCGGCGGGCTGCCCGGGCCGGGGCGGGAAGGACTGGGACATACGACTCCTCGTGCCTGCCGGGCACCACACCCGGTAGGAAGCAGAGCATGCTGGCGCGATGCTGAAGCTGCGCTGAAGCCAGCTGAAGACCTCTTCAGCTGAACGGACGCCCGGCCTGCGACCCTTGACCCCATGCGCGTACTGGTGGTGGAGGACGAACAGCGGCTGGCCGCCGCGCTGCAGCGCGGCCTGCAGGCCGAGGGCTTCTCCGTCGACGTGGCCCACGACGGCCCGCAGGGCCTGTGGATGGCCACCGAGCACGACTACGACGTGATCGTGCTCGACATCATGCTGCCCGGCCTCAACGGCTACCGGGTCTGCGCCCGGCTGCGGGCGGCCGGGGTCGAGGCAGGCATCCTGATGCTCACCGCCAAGGACGGCGAGTACGACGAGGCGGAGGCGCTGGACACCGGCGCCGACGACTTCCTCTCCAAGCCCTTCAGCTACGTCGTGCTGCTTGCCCGGCTGCGCGCGCTGATCCGGCGGACCGGGCGGCGGGCGCCGCAGACGCTGGAGTTCGGCGACCTGGTGGTCGACCCGGCCCGGCGGCTCTGCACCCGGGGCGGGGTGGCGGTCCGGCTGACCTCCCGGGAGTTCGCCGTCCTGGAGTACCTGGCCCGGCGGGCCGGGGAGGTGGTGCCCAAGCGGGAGATCCTGGAGCAGGTCTGGGACTCGGCCTACGAAGGCGACCTCAACCTGGTCGAGGTGCACGTCAGCGCCGTACGGCGGAAGATCGACGCGCCGTTCGGCCGGGCCGCCGTGGAGACCGTCCGGGGCGCCGGCTACCGGCTGGTGGTGGACGGTGGCTGAGGCCCGGGCCACCCGGTGGTTCGGGCGGGCCTGGCGGCGGTTCGGGCCGAAGACGGTCCGGGCCCAGGCCACGCTCGGGGCCACCGCCGTGGTGGCCGCGGCGCTCGCCGTGGCCTCCCTCGCGCTGGTCGGGCTGCTGAACGCCAACCTGGTGGACAACGCCGAGAGCGCGGCCCAGCAACAGGCCACCACCGTCGCCGCGCTGGCCGAGGTCGGGCGGCTGACCCCGCTGCCGCAGGTCACCCGGGGCGCCGACTTCTTCCAGGTGATCGCGGTGGACGGCCGGGTGCTGGCCGCCAGCCCGAACCTCGCCGGGCGGCCCGCGCTGAGCCCCCGGCGGCCGGTGCGCCCCGGCACCCTGACCTCCACCTGGGCCACCGGGCTGCTGCACGGCGAACCCCGGCAACTGGTGGTGGAGGTCACCACCGACACCCCCGACGGTCTGGTCACCGTCCTGGCCGGCACCTCGCTGCGGGACGCGGACGCGGTGGACAGCCTCACCTCGGCCTCGCTGGCCGTGGGCCTGCCGCTCCTAGTGCTCACCGTGGCCCTGGTCACCTGGCAGGTGACCGGCCGGGCGCTGCGTCCGGTGGAGGCGATCCGGGCCGAGATGGCCGAGATCACCGACCGGGACCTGCACCGGCGGGTACCCGTCCCGGCCGGCCGGGACGAGATCGCCCGGCTGGCCTGCACCATGAACGCGACCCTGGACCGGCTGGAGGCCTCCGGCGTCCGGCAGCGGCAGTTCATCGCCGACGCCTCGCACGAACTGCGCAGCCCGATCACCGTGCTGCGGACCCAGCTGGAGGTGGCGCTGGCCCATCCGGACCCCGCGTTCTGGCCGGAGCTGGTCTCCGGCGCGCTCGAGGACACCACCCGGCTGCAGAGCCTGGCGGCCGATCTGCTGCTGCTGGCCCGGCTGGACGCGGCGGAGCCGGTGACCACGGCCCAGGTCGACCTCGGCGAGCTGGTCCGGGAGCTCGCGGTGGCACGCCGGGGGGACAGGCTGCCGGTGGAGACCTCGGTCGCCACGGACGGGATCCTGGTGCAGGGGAGCCCGCTGTGGCTGGGGCGGCTGGTGACCAACCTGCTCGACAACGCGCAGCGGTACGGCGAGCGCCGGGTCGCCCTCTCGCTCCGCAGTGACGGCGGGGCGGCGGTCCTGGAGGTCACCGACGACGGGCCGGGCATCCCGGCGGCCGACCGGGAGCGGGTCTTCGAGCGGTTCGCCCGGCTGGACGACGCCCGCAGCCGCGAGGCCGGCGGCACGGGCCTCGGCCTCGCCATCGCCCGGGACATCGCCACCCACCTCGGCGGCACCCTCACCGTGGCGGACACGGCGACCGGCACCTGCTTCCGGCTGCGGATCGGTCGTGACTGCTGACGGACGGGCCGGCGGCCGTCATTCCCCGGCGGGAATTGTCCGGCCGCGCGGTGGATCGCAGGATGGGGTCACACCGATCGCACCGGAGGACGACATGACCGGCAACACCCAGCAACTCGCCGACCGCTACGCTGCGTTGTGGAACGAGCCGGACGCCGGACGGCGCCGGCAGGAGATCGGGGCGCTCTGGACGGAGGACGGCGTGCACCTGCTCCACCCGCCGGCGGACCTGCGCGAGATCGCCGCCCGGGTCGGCTTCGACGAGCAGGTCCTCGAGACCCGCGGGTACCGGGAGTTGGAGGTCCGGGTGGAGCGCGCGTACCAGGAGTTCGTGGCGCCGGGGGAGTTCACCTTCCGGGCCCGCCAGGACGCCGTACGGCTGCGCGACGCCGTCAGGTTCAGCTGGGAGATGGTGCAGACCGCCGGTGGTGACGTCGTCGGCGGCGGGACGGAGTTCGTGCTGCTCGACCGGGACGGGCGGATCACCGCCGACTACCAGTTCCCCGGGCTCTGAGCCCCTCGGCCGCGCCGCCGGTTGGTGCATTCGGCTCAACGCGGTCACCGGTAGGTCGGCTTCTGGCGGCGTCGCGCGGGCGCCGCACGGCCCTGGGCGGCGCGGGTGGGCGATAGTGCGGGAATGGCTCTGCACCACGGTGACGCACGCAACCGCAGGCTCTCGCCCGCCCCACTGCTCGGGCTGGCGGACCCGCTCGGGGCGATGCGGCTCTCGCCGCCGCTGCACCGGCTGCCCGACGGGCCGATCCCGCCGGCCACCGCGTACCAGCTGATCCATGACGAACTGCTGCTCGACGGGAACGCCAAGCTCAACCTGGCGACCTTCGTGACCACCTCGATGGAGGTGCAGGCGCAGCAGTTGATGGCTGAGTGCCTCGACAAGAACATGATCGACAAGGACGAGTACCCGCAGACGGCGGAGCTGGAGCGCCGCTGCGTGGCGATCCTCGCCCAGCTGTGGCACGCACCCGAGCCGGAGTCGGTGGTCGGCTGCTCGACCACCGGCTCGAGCGAGGCCTGCATGCTGGCCGGGATGGCGCTCAAGCGGCGCTGGATGCGGAAGAACCCCGAGCGGTACCGGGCCGGGGCGCGGCCGAACCTGGTGATGGGCATCAACGTGCAGGTCTGCTGGGAGAAGTTCTGCAACTTCTGGGAGGTCGAGGCCCGGCTCGCGCCGATGGCCGGGGAGCGCTACCACCTGGACGCCGAGCGGGCGTTGGAGCTCTGCGACGAGAACACCATCGGCGTGGTCGGGGTGCTGGGCTCGACCTTCGACGGCAGTTACGAGCCGGTGGCCGAGATCTGCGCGGCGCTGGACGCGCTGCAGCAGCGGACCGGCCTGGACATCCCCGTGCACGTGGACGGGGCCTCCGGCGGGATGGTCGCGCCGTTCCTCGACCCGGAGCTGGTCTGGGACTTCCGACTGCCGCGAGTCGCCTCGATCAACACCTCGGGGCACAAGTACGGGCTGGTCTACCCCGGGGTCGGCTGGGCGCTCTGGCGCAGCAAGGAGGCGCTGCCCGAGGAACTGGTCTTCCGGGTCAACTACCTGGGCGGGGAGATGCCCACCTTCGCGCTGAACTTCTCCCGCCCCGGCGCGGAGGTGGTCGCCCAGTACTACACCTTCCTGCGGCTGGGCCGGGAGGGCTTCCGGGCCGTGCAGCAGGCCTGCCGGGACGTGGCGCGGTACCTGGCCGGCGCCGTCGAGGAGCTGGGCGCCTTCCGGCTGCTCACCCGGGGCGACGAACTGCCGGTCTTCGCCTTCACCACCGCCGAGGGCCAGCCCTTCGACGTGTTCGACGTCTCGCGCCGGCTGCGCGAGCGCGGCTGGCAGGTGCCCGCGTACACCTTCCCCGCGGACCGGACGGACCTGTCGGTGCTGCGGATCGTCTGCCGCAACGGCTTCTCCCGGGACCTGGCGGACCTGCTGCTCGCCGACCTGACCCGGCTGCTGCCCGAACTCTCCCGCCAGCCCGCACCGTTGCGGGATCTGGGGATCGAGCCGCAACCCGGCTTCCACCACTAGGAAGGTCAGTCCAGGTACCCGCGCAGCTGCTCCGCGAAGGCGTGCTCGCGGAGTTTGGTGAGTGTCTTGGCCTCGATCTGGCGGATGCGTTCGCGGGTGACGCCGAACAGGTGGCCGATCTCCTCCAGGGTGCGCGGGCGGCCGTCGTCGAGGCCGTAGCGGAGCTGGACGACCTGGCGTTCGCGCTCGGCGAGGGTGGCGAGCACGGCCTCCAGGTGCTCGCGCAGCAGCAGGAAGGCGGCGGTCTCGACGGGGGAGGCGGCGTCGGCGTCCTCGATCAGGTCGCCCAGGGCGACGTCGTCCTCCTCGCCGACGGGGGTGTGCAGCGAGACCGGCTCCTGGGCGAGGCGCAGCACCTCGCGCACCCGTACCTCGGACAGTTCGAGCGCGGCCCCGACCTCGGCCGGGCTCGGTTCGGCGCCGCGCTCCTGGAGCAGCGCCCGCTGCACCCGCAGCACCCGGTTGATCAGCTCCACCACGTGCACCGGCACCCGTATCGTCCGGGCCTGGTCGGCCAGCGCCCGGCTCATCGCCTGCCGGATCCACCAGGTCGCGTAGGTGGAGAACTTGTAGCCGCGCGCGTAGTCGAACTTCTCCACCGCCCGGATGAGGCCGAGGTTGCCCTCCTGCACCAGGTCGAGCAGGGTCAGGCCCCGGCCGACGTAGCGTTTGGCCACGGAGACCACCAGCCGGAGGTTGGCCTCGATCAGGCGGCGCTTGGCGCGGCGGCCGAGCAGGACGAGCAGGTCGA
Source organism: Kitasatospora sp. NPDC002227 (assembly GCF_040296285.1). Taxonomy (NCBI): domain Bacteria; kingdom Bacillati; phylum Actinomycetota; class Actinomycetes; order Kitasatosporales; family Streptomycetaceae; genus Kitasatospora; species Kitasatospora sp. NPDC002227. The sequence goes on along the minus strand of NZ_JBEOWY010000008.1, from coordinate 166,714 downwards.
GCTCGTCGGCCAGGCGGTCGTCGGGGAAGCTGCCGGTGGCCAGGGCCTGCTCGGCGAAGAGGCCGGCCTCGACCTGCCGGGCCAGCTCGACCTCCTCGGCGGCGGTGAGCAGCCGGATCCGGCCGATCTCCCGCAGGTACTGTCTGAGCAGGTCGGCCGCCGGGCCGGTGGACTCCTCGACCACCTCGGCCTCGTCCTGCTCCGGCTCCTCCTCGGCGTCGGCGAGCTGGGCGGGGGCCGGTTCGGCTGCGGTCGCATCGGCCGCCGACGGTTGCGCTGGGGCGAGCTCCACGGGCATCCCTCTCTGGGCCGCGCGCGGCTCGTGGGGGAGGCCGCGCCACACGGACTGGGATACCCATCAGTGTGCGGTGCGCCACACTTCGCGGCGGTCGGACCTGAGAAGGTTTTCGAACGCCGTGCGTCAGAGCCCGGCCGCGCCCCGGCTGCGCAGGCCGTCCTTGTACTGCTGGAGGGCCCACAACTCACCCTGGACGGGCGAGAGTTGCTCGGCGGGTGCGCGGTCGCCGAGCCGCCGCAGCTGGGCCCGGACTTCGTCGATCCGCCGGTCCACCGCCTGCAGGCGCAGCTTGACCAGGAACTCGCCCGCGTAGATGGCGTCCACCGCGCGCCGGGTGCGGATCGGCTCGACCGTCAACTCGTAGACCAGCGAACGGACCTGGTCGTCCGGGCAGGCCTCGCGGACGGCGGCGGTGAAGTCCGGCAGGCTCGCGCCGTAGGCGGTGCCGCCGGCCTGGCGGACGGCCTGGCGGACGGCGGTGTAGGGCGGGGTGGGGAACTCCTCGTCCAGGTAGTTGTCGAAGGCCGGGGTGACCATGTCCGGGTGCTGGAGGGCGAGCTTGAGCAGCTCGCGCTCGACGAACTGGGCCGGGTCCTTCGGGTTGAGCAGCAGGGCGGGCCGGGCGGGGGCGGCGGCCGGGCGGGGCGGCTCCTCCCGGCGGAACCGGGGCTGCGCCTGCGGGTTCTCCCGCTGCCAGCGGGCGAGCTGACCGATCCGGCGGACCACGAACTGCTCGTCCAGGATGCCGAGCAGGCCGGCCAGCTGGACGGCGTACTCGTGCTGGATCGAGCGGTCCTTGATCTTGGTGATGATCTGGGCCGCCTCCTCCAGGGCGGCGGCCCGGCCCTCGGCGGTGTCCACCCGGTGCCGGGAGACGGCCGTGCGCAGCGCGAACTCGAAGAGCGGGACGGGGTGTTCGATCAGCTCCCGGACGGCTTCGTCGCCCTTGGCCAGGCGCAGCTCGCACGGGTCCATGCCGCCCGGGGTGATGGCGATCGAGGTGCGGGCGGCGAACTTCTGGTCGTCCTCGAAGGCGCGCAGGGCGGCCTTCTGGCCGGCGGCGTCGCCGTCGAACGTGAAGACCGTCTCGCCCCGGTAGTTGGAGGTGTCCATCAGCAGCCGGCGGATGATCTTGATGTGGTCCTCGCCGAACGAGGTGCCGCAGGTGGCCACCGCCGTGGTGACGCCCGCCAGGTGGCAGGCCATCACATCGGTGTAGCCCTCGACCACCACGGCCCGGCCGGTCTTGGCGATGTCCTTCTTCGCCAGGTCCAGGCCGTAGAGCACGTTCGACTTCTTGTAGATCGGCGTCTCGGGGGTGTTGAGGTACTTCGGCCCGTTGTCGTCCTCGCGCAGGCGGCGGGCGCCGAAGCCGATCACCTCGCCCGCGGTGTCCCGGATCGGCCAGAGCAGGCGGCCCCGGAAGCGGTCGATCAGGCCGCCGCGCTGGCCCTGCGAGGCCAGGCCGCCGAGCAGGATCTCCTTGTCGGTGAAGCCCTTGCCGCGCAGGTAGCGCACCAGGTGCTCCCAGCCGGCCGGGGCGTAGCCGACCCCGAAGTGCTTGGCGGCGGCCTCGTCGAAGCCGCGCTCGGCGAGGAAGTTCCGGGCGATCTCGGCCTCGGGGGAGGCCAGCTGCTCCTGGAACCAGGCGGCGGCCACCTTGTGGGCCTCGACCAGGCGGGTGCGCTCGCCCTGCTGGCCCCGGGTGTTGTAGCCGCCCTCCTCGTAGCGGAGGGTGATGCCCGCCTGGGCGGCCATCCGCTCGACGGCCTCGGCGAAGGAGAAGTGCTCGATCTTCATCAGGAAGGAGATCGAGTCGCCGCTCTCCTGGCAGCCGAAGCAGTGGAAGACGCCCTTGCCGGGGTGCACGTAGAAGGAGGCGGACTTCTCGTCGTGGAACGGGCAGACGCCCTTGAGCTGCGCTCCGCCCCCGTTGACCAACTGGACGTAGTCGCCGACCACCGCGTCGATGGGCAGCGCGTTGCGCACCGCCTGTACGTCCTCGTCCCTGATCCGCCCTGCCACCCCGGAAGTGTACGGGAACCCGCTCGGCTACCCGCAGAGTTTCGCGTGCAGGGCCAGTGCCGAGGCGTCGGTCAGCGTGGCGATCTGGTCGATCACGGCGCGCAGGGCGGCGCGGTCGTCCTCGGCCTCGCGGTGCAGGGCGGCGAAGACCGGGTCGAGGCCGTGCGGGGCGGTGCGGTAGAGGGTGTCGGCCAGCTCGGCGATCACGATCCGCTGGCGGGAGCGGAGCTGGGCCTGCTCGTCGCGCTGCATCACGTAGCGCACGGCCACGGCCTTGAGCACGGCGCACTCGACCCGGACGGCGGCCGGGACGACCAGCTCGGCGGCGTAGCGGGTGAGCCGGCCGGGGCCGTAGCGGGCCCGGGTGGCCTGCTCGGCGGCCAGGCAGAAGCGGCCGATCAGCTGGCTGGTGAGGTCCTTGAGCCCGGCCCGGGCGCGGGCCGAGCCGTCGTAGGAGCGCGGCCACCACTCCTGGGCGAGCAGCCGGTCCAGCGCCTCGCCGAACTCCTCGGGGTCGGCCTCCGGGGCGTACCGCTCGGCGATCTTGAACAGCTCGGCCCGCTCCTCGGCCGAGCGCAGCGCGGCCGGGTCGATGTGGCCGGCCTGCAGGCCGTCCTCCACGTCGTGGGTGGAGTACGCGACGTCGTCGGACCAGTCCATCACGGTGGCCTCGAAGCACTTGCGGTCGGCCGGCGAGCCCTTGCGCAGCCAGCGGAAGACCGGCAGGTCGTCGGCGTAGACGCCGTACTTGGTGGAGGCCGGGTCGGTGGGGTGGGCGCCGCGCGTCCAGGGGTACTTGGTGGCGGCGTCGAGGGCGGCGCGGGTGAGGTTGAGGCCCACGCTGTGGCCGGGCCAGGGGGCGAGCCGGGCCGGCTCCTCGTCCAGCGGGGCGAAGCGCTTGGGCTCCAGGCGGGTCAGGATGCGCAGCGACTGCGCGTTGCCCTCGAAGCCGCCGCAGGCCTCGGCGGCCTGGTCGAGCGCCTCCTCGCCGGTGTGGCCGAACGGCGGGTGCCCGATGTCGTGGGCCAGGCAGCCCGTCTCCACCAGATCGGGGTCGCAGCCGAGCGCCGCGCCGAGCTCCCGGCCGACCTGGGCGCACTCCAGCGAGTGGGTCAGCCGGGTGCGGGGGAAGTCGCTGGTCATCGGGGCGACGACCTGGGTAATGCCGGCCAGGCGGCGCAGCGCGGCGGAGTGCAGCACGCGGGCGCGGTCGCGCTGGAAGGCCGTCCGGCCCGGGCGCTTGTCCGGCTCGGGGAGCCAGCGGGCTTCGGCGGAGGGGGCGTACGAGTCCTCGGGGCGGTGCGCGGTGTCGTCCATATGCCTTTCACCGTACGCCCGGTGACGGACATTGGGCCGGTGCCGCGCGCGGCGGCGGCATGATGCAGAGAAGTCTCTGCAAAGAACTCTATGCAGAGACTTCTCTGCAAGGTAGGTTGAAGCCATGAACACCGAAGAGCCGCCGAAGCGGCGGTTGGACGCGCGGGCGCTGCGAGGCCTGGCGCACCCGCTGCGGGTCCGCATCCTCGAGGACCTCACCACCGGCCCGGCGACCTCGGCCCGCCTGGCCGAGCGGCTGGGCGAGAACACCGGCACCGTCAGCTGGCACCTGCGGCAGCTCGCCGAGCACGGCTTCATCGAGGAGGAGGCCGGGCGCGGCACCAAGCGCGAGCGGTGGTGGCGCCGGGTGCGCGCCCAGCACGTGCTGGCCACCACGGACTTCCGGGACGACCCGGGCACCAAGCTGGTCGCCGACGAGTATCTGCGGGAGATGCTGCAGGTGCAGCAGCAGCGGGTGGCCGAGTCGCTGGCCGCCGAGTGGCAGGGCGAGTGGCTGGGCGTCGGGTCGATCTCGGACTGGAACAACATGCGCCTCACGGCCGGTCAGCTGACAGCCCTCAACGAGGAGCTGATGGCCGTGGTGAACCGGTACGAGGAGCTCGCCGCGGCGGGGGAGCCGGAGCCGGGGGCGCGGCAGGTGCTCGTACAGGTCCGGGCGATGCCCCGGGCGGACAGCGGCAACGAGCAGGTCTGACGGATCAGCGGGATCACCTGAACGGGGAGGGCACGGTCATGGAGCAGGTCGAGCAGGTCGAGGCGGAGCTGACGAAGGGGTTGCTGCGGCGGCACCCGGACTTCCGGCGGCTGTGGACGGGGGAGGTGGCCAACAAGTTCGGGTCGGCGGTGACAGGGCTGACCCTGCCGCTGATCGCCGTCGAGACGCTGCACGCCTCGGCCTTCGCGGTGAGTCTGCTGCCGGCGGCAGCCTGGCTGCCCTGGCTGCTGATCGGCCTGCCGGCCGGGGTCTGGGTCGACCGGCTGCGCTCGCGCCCGATCATGCTGGCGGCCTCGGCCGCCTCGCTCCTGCTCTACGCGACGGTGCCGCTCGCGGCCTGGGCCGGCTGGCTGACGATGGGCCAGCTGCTGCTGGTCGCGATGCTGACCGGTGTCGCCTCGGTCTTCTTCCAGACCGCCTACACCGCCTACCTGCCGAAGCTCGTGTCGCCCGGGGACCAGGCGGAGGGCAACGCCAAGCTGCACGGCAGCGCCTCGGCCGCCCAGCTCGTCGGCCTCGGCGGGGGCGGCGTGATCGCCCAGCTCGCCGGGCCGGTCAGCGGGATGTTCGCCAACACGGTGACCTTCCTGGTCTCGCTGCTGTGCACCGGCCGGATCCGGTACCGGGAGGAGGCCACGAAGGCGCCCGAGCGGCGGGCGATCGGGCAGGAGATCGGGGAGGGGCTGCGCCTGGTCGCCGGGGACGTCTGGGTCCGGACGATGACGCTCTTCGGGGCCGCCTCGAACTTCGTGCTGACCGGGTACCAGTCGGTCCTGGTGGTCTTCCTGGTGCGTGAGGTGGGCCTGGACTCCGGACTGGTCGGCCTGCTGATCGCGCTGGCCTCGACCGGCGGCATCGCCGGGGCGGCGGTGGCCCGGCGGGTCGCGGCGCGGGTCGGCTCGGCACGGGGGATGCTGCTCTTCGAGCTGGGGCTGCCGGCGCTGGCGCTGCTGATGCCGCTGACCACGGACGGGTTGGGTCTGGCGTGCTACCTGATCGGCGGCTTCGGGGTCTCGGCCGGGGTGGTGGCCGGGAATGTCATCAGCTCGACTTTCAATCAGCGGTACTGCCCGCCGGAGCTGCTCGGGCGCCTGAGTGCGAGCAAGGCCGTGCTCAACTACGGCACCATGCCGGTCGGTGCGCTCTCGGCCGGTCTGCTGGCCGGGGAGATCGGGGTCCGGGCCACCATGTGGATCATGTCCGCCGGGGTGCCGCTGGCCGCGCTGGTCTTCCTCTGGGGCTCGCCGATGCGGCGCCTGCGCGACCTGCCGACCGGCCGCGCCACGGTGAGCACCGCCGCCGCCCGGCCGGTGACCGTCCGCAGCTGACCGGCTCCGCCCCAGCCCTCCCGGCTCGCCGGGGGGGGCTATGCTGTTCAACGGCCGTTCGTAGGCCGAGCAGGCGTGCCCGCCGTCGCGGCGGGCCCGGAGCGGAGGAGGCGAGAGACATGGACTGCAGTAGTCCGGGCCACCCCAGCCTCGCCCCCGCCGGTGTCCGCCGCTCGCGGACCCCGGGTGACCACCGCTTCCGCGCGTACGCCTGACGACTCCTCGGCCTGCCGTTCCCGGCGCAAGCCGCCCGGGCGTATGCCTCCGCGAGAGAGAGGCATCTCGATGCACGCCCTCACCACCTTCGACTTCATCCTCCGGCTGGCCGTCGGAGTCGCCTGCGGCGCGCTGATCGGCGTCGAGCGCCAGTGGCGGGCCCGGATGGCCGGCCTGCGCACCAACGCCCTGGTCGCGGCCGGGGCCACCCTGTTCGTGCTCTACAGCGAGGCCGTCGGTGACGCGGGCAGCCCCACCCGGGTCGCCGCCTACGTCGTCTCGGGCATCGGCTTCCTCGGCGGCGGGGTGATCCTGCGCGACGGCGCCGGCGTCCGAGGGCTCAACACGGCCGCCACGCTGTGGTGTTCGGCGGCCGTCGGGGTGCTCGCGGCCTCCGGCAAGGTCCGGTTCGCCCTGCTCGGCACCCTGGCGGTGCTCGCCGTCCACCTGGTGCTCCGCCCGGCGGGCCGCCTGCTCGACCGGGCCCCCGCGGCGGGGACCGACCCGGACTCCACCGCCCGCGCCACCGTCCACCTGGAGTGCGAACGCGCCGCCGAGACGCACATCCGCGCGCTGCTGCTCCAGGCTCTGACCGCCTCGCACCTGGCTCCGACCGCTCTGCGGGCCCGTCGCGCCGACGAGCACACCGAGCTGCGGGCCACCGTGGCGATCAGCGGCGACGTCGCCGGGGCCCTCGAACAGGTGGTCGCGCGGCTCTCCCTCGAACCGGGTGTCCGTGACCTGCACTGGCACCTCGACGAGGAGCACGCGCACGAGCCGTCCGAGCGGGGAGCACTGGCCTGAACGGGGCCTACTGCTGGCCTAGGATCATCCACTTCTCCGGTACGCCCAGCGGGGCGAAGCCGACCTTGGCGTAGACCCCGTGGGCGTCGCCGGTGGCCAGCAGGATGCGGCGCAGGCCGTGCGGGGCCAGGTGGTCCCGGACGGCGGCGGCCAGGGCGGTGCCCAGGCCGCGGCCGCGCGCCTCGCGGGCGACGTAGACGTCGCACAGCCAGGCGAAGGTGGCCAGGTCGGTGACGACGCGGGCGTAGCCGACCTGGGAATCCCCCTGGTACACACCGAAGTTGAGCGAGTTGGCGATCGCGGTGTCCTGCTTCTCGCGCGGGCGGCCAAGGGTCTGGCGTCTGACTCGCGTCGGATCAGGGCGGGGTCGAGGCGGGCCGGGTCGGTGGAGATCTCGTAACCGGCGGGGAGTGAGCTGTCCTGGGGGTTCATGGGCGGCATCCAAGCAGCCGGGTGGCGGGCCGGGCCAGCGGATATAGGGTGGCCGGATGCTCGCTGCCGCCGCCCTGCCGACCCCGCTGGTGAGTCTCGGGGAGCTGGCGCCCGGGGTGGAGCTGCGGCTCAAGCGGGACGACCTGGCGCACCCCACCGTGCCCGGCAACAAGTGGCGCAAGCTCGCCCCCAACCTCGACCTGGCCCTCGCCGAGGGCCGGACCGGGCTGCTGACCTTCGGCGGGGCGTACTCGACCCACCTGCGGGCCACGGCCGCCGCCGCGGCGGCGCTCGGGCTGGCGAGCATCGGGGTGGTCCGGGGCGAGGAGCTGGCGGCGGCGCCGCGCAACTGGTCGCTGCGGGCCGCCGAGGCGGCGGGGATGGAGCTGCGGTTCGTCACCCGCTCGCGCTACCGGGCCCTGGCGGGCGGCGGCGTGGACTCCGCGGAGGACTTCCCCGAGGACATCTCCGAGGACCTCCCCGAGCAGGCCGACGGCCGGTGGCTGGTGCTGCCCGAGGGCGGCTCGAACGCGGCGGCCGTCCGGGGTGCGGCGGCCGTTCCGGCGGAGATCCCGGGCCTGGGGGCCGGGGACGTGCTCTGCTGCGCCGTCGGGACGGGCGGCACGCTGGCCGGGATCGCGGCGGGCCTGCCGGAGGGGGCGCGGGCGCTCGGGGTGGCGGTGCTGCGGGGCGAGGGGTACCTGGAGCGGGAGATCGCTGAGCTCCACCAGGCGGCCTACGGGCGGCAGTTCGGCAACTGGCGGGTCCACCACGGGCACCACGGCGGGGGCTACGGCAAGGTCGGGGTCGAACTGGCGTCTTTCGCGGAGGAGTTCGAGCGGCGCCACGGGCTGGCGATCGAGCTGCGGTACGTGGCGAAGACGCTGCTGGCGGTCCACGAGCTGGCGGCGGCAGGGGAGTTCGCGGCGGGTACCCGGGTGACGGTGGTGGTGACGGGCCTCCCGGACCAGTCGTAGTCCGGGAGGCCGGGGTGGTGCTACGGGGCCGGGATGATCGTCGAGAGCCACTTGAAGGTCGGGACCACCAGCGGGTGCCAGGTGGAGATCAGGTGGGCGCCGGTGGTCTCGAAGGTGGTGACGGTGGTGGGGGCGTGGGCCGCGTGCTGGAGCGCGGTCGCGTCCTCCAGGCCGTCACCGCGGCGGCCGGTCACGTAGAGGGCGACGTTCGGCGGGGTGGCCGCGTGCGAGAGCAGGTAGAGCGGGTTGGAGACCTCGCGCAGGTGCGGGTCCTTGCCGACCAGCGAGGAGGGCTCGCCGCTCGGGTCGTTGTAGCCGGAGAAGGAGACGGCTGCCCGGTAGCGGTTCGGGTGCGAGAGGGCCAGGCGGGTGGCGCAGTGGGCGCCGGAGGAGTACCCGGCCACGGCCCAGCCGTTGGCGGTGGTGGCGGCCCGCAGGTTGTCCATCACCATCTGCGGGACGTCCCGGGAGAGCCAGGTCTCGGCGTTGACCTTGCCGGGTATGTCCGCGCAGCCGGTGTCGTTGTTGGTGAGCAGGTAGACCCGGGGCGCGACCAGGATGAACGGCGTGATCTGACCCGCCTTCATCAGCGGCTCCAACTGGCGGGTCACCTCCATGCCGCCGAACCAGGTGCTGGAGGTGCCGGGGTAGCCGGCCAGCAGCTCGACCACGGGGAAGGTCTTGTCCTTGTACGCGGGGTCGTCGTACTGCGGCGGGGTCCAGACCAGCACCTCGCCGTCCACGCCCGACAGCTTGCCCTTGAGGTCGGCCTGCTTGACGCTGCGCGGCACGGCCGAGGAGTCCGGCGCGTGGAACTTGACCAGCTCCTTGGGGGCGGCCGGGGCGCCGGGGGTGGGCTTGTCCCCGGGCAGCCCGTTGTCCTTGGGCGGCACCGGGACGGCCCGGACGTGGCTGCTGGTGCCGAGCAGGTCGCCCCAGGTCTCGTACAGCTGGTTGGAGTTGTTGACCAGGACGAACACCAGCGTCACGGCGGTGGCCTGGCAGAACAGGATGGTCGCGAAATGGCCGAGCGCCCCCAGCGGACCGCCCCGGCGGCCGCCGCCCCCGGACCGGCGGCGCGGAGCCTCGGGGTGGCGGCGGGCCGGTCTGCCGCTCCACTGCGCCATCGCCAGGGCGACGGAGGCCACGAACAGCACGATCGTGAGGAGCAGGAAGGGGGTGCCGGTCAGAGTCACGAAAGCTTCCGGATCAAAGAGGTGGTGCGGGGCTGGTGGTTCAGCCGAAGCTGAGGTCGCTGCAGAGGTCGGTGTCGGCGGTGCGGGTGTTCTGGGTGATGCCGGTCGGCATCGTGCTGGGCAGGGCGGTCGGCGGAGCGGTGGCCCCGGTGGCGGCGTCCTCGGTGCTGTCGGCGGCCGTGCCGGGGTCGGTGGCCGCGTAGTCGCGGCCGAGGGTCAGGGTGATGCCGTCAGCGGCGGTGGCCGAGGCGTCGGCGCTCAGTTCGGCGCCGGGGAAGACCTGAGCCAGCAGCTGGGCATCCTGGTAGCGCTCGGCAGGGTAGCTGATCAAGGTGACGCGTCGGCTGGGGGCGTCTGCCCCCAAGGTGATCGTCCGGTAACCCTTGGCCTGCAGCGCCTGTTCGGCCCGCTTGGCCTGGCCGCTGACGTGGCTGGCGTTGATCACGGTGAGCGGACCGGCGGGGGCGCTCGGGGCGGCCGTCGCGGAGGCGGTGGGGGCGGGGGAGGCCGGGCCGCCGATCTGGCCGGTGGCGTGGCCGTCCAGCGTGCGGTCCTCGCGCAGCAACTGCCAGAGCACCTCGGCGTCGGGGTGCACGATGGCCACCCGGTCGCCCTGGTAGCGCCAGGGCATGGTGACGAAGCTGATGTCGGCGAGCTTGATGTCGCGCAGCGACTGGGCGAACTGGGCCAGCTTGATCCCCGAGTCCAGGCTCGGGTCGACGGTGAGCGACTTGGTCGCGGCGTCGGCCAGCGGGAGCAGCGTGGTGAGGTCGAAGCCCTGGCCCTGCACCTTGCGGATCAGCGAGGAGAGGAAGGCCTGCTGGCGCTTGACCCGGCCGATGTCCGAGCCGTCCCCGAGCCCGTGCCGGGCGCGGACGTAGTCCAGCGCCTGCTGGCCGGAGACGGTCTGACGGCCCTTCGTGAGTTTGATGCCGTTGGCATCCACGTCGTTCGGCACGCAGACGTCCACGCCGTGCACGGCCTCGGTTATCGCGGCGAAGCCCTTGAAGTCCACCACCAGGGTGTGGTCCACCCGCAGGCCGGTGAGCGTCTCGACGGTGTTCTGGGTGCAGGCGGGGTTGCCCTGCGGGTACTCGCCGATGCTGAAGGCCGAGTTGAACATCTGGCCCGTCTGCGGGGTGGTCCACCGGCCGCTCGGCAGCTTGCAGGGCGGGATGGTGACCAGGGTGTCGCGCGGGACGGAGACCGCGACGGCGTGCCGGTGGTCGGCGTAGACGTGCAGCAGGATCGCGGTGTCCGAGTTGCCGACGCCGGCGTCCCCGCCGCCGAGCATGTTGTTGCCGCCGAGGCGGGAGTCGGAGCCGAGCAGCAGGAGGTTGACCGGCACGCCGCCGCCGGGGGAGGCCGGGGTGGCCGCGGGCGGCCGGCTGGTGGCGATGCCGTCGGCGGAGAAGGTGGTGATGTTCCGGTTCAGGTGTTCGTAGAACCAGAATCCGGTGCCGGCCGTGGCGAGCACCAGCACGGCGGCCGTCGCTCCGGCGGCCCGGGCGACCCGCGACCGGGTGGACCTGGGGCGGCGTGGGGTCTTGGCGTCGGTCATCGTGGGGCTCTCTGTACGCATGGGGCCGGTGCGGCGGTCTGTCCGGGGCCGGGGCTGCCACCCTGGATGGACGACCTGACGAGCCATACGGTTACACAGAGACGGTCACGAATTTGAATGCGCGTGCGAATTTGTCCGGTCTGCGACTGGAATGTGAAGTTCTCGCGGTCAGCCCGTGGACTCGGGGGCCGCGCCCTCGAGCATCCGGCGGAGCAGGTCCCGCAGGACGAGCCGCTCCTCCTCGCTGAGGGCGGCGAGCGGCTCGCGGGCGAAGTTCAGCGACTCGCGCAGCTCCTCGGTGGCCTGCTTGCCGGCGTCGGTGGCGGCCACCAGCTTGACCCGGCGGTCCTGCGGGTCGGCCTGCCGGGAGACGAAGTCCCGGGTCTCCAGCCGGTCGACGATGCCGGTGATGTTGGAGGGCTCGCAGCTGAGCGTCTGGGCGATCTGCCGCATCGGCATCGGGCCGCGGCGCAGCAGGGCGAGCACCTTGGCCTGGGCCCCGGTGAGCGAGCGGGCGGCCGCGGCCTCCTCGTACTCGCGGTGGAAGAGCGCGACCAGGCCCGCCATGAGGTCCACGACCTCGCGGGTGATCGCGTCGGTGGGCTGCTGGGTGACGGGCGTGGTCTCCATGCCCTCCAGTCTAGCTGAACATTTGACAACCTGAACCTTTCAGCTCACGATTGCTTCACTAAGTCAACTTTTCAGGTTCTTCAGGCTGGGAGGCACCATGTCCGAGTCCGCAACGCCCGCCGCCGGTCGCGAGTGGCAGCTGGTGGCGCGCCCCAGCGGCTGGCCCACCCCGGCCGACTTCGCGCTGGTCGAGGCCCCCGTCCGGCAGCCCGGCCCGGGCGAGATCCTGGTCCGCAACGCCTTCCTCTCGGTGGACCCCTACATGCGCGGCCGGATGAACGACGTGAAGTCGTACGTGCCGCCGTATCCGCTCGGCAAGGCGATGGACGGCGGGGCGGTCGGGTACGTGGTGGCCTCGCAGGCGGAGGGCTTCGAGGTCGGCGACGCCGTCCTGCACGGGCTCGGCTGGCGCGAGTACGCGACGCTGGGCGCCGCGCACGCCGTCAAGGTCGACCCGGCGCTCGCGCCGCTCTCCTACTACCTGGGCGCGCTCGGCATGCCGGGGCTCACGGCCTACGCCGGGCTGCTCTCGGTCGGCGCCTTCCAGGAGGGCGACACCGTCTTCGTCTCCGGCGCGGCGGGTGCGGTCGGCTCGCTGGTCGGGCAGATCGCGAAGCTCAAGGGCGCCGCCCGGGTGGTCGGCTCGGCCGGCTCGGCGGAGAAGGTCACCCGGCTGGTCGAGGAGTACGGCTTCGACGCGGCCTTCAACTACAAGGACGGCCCGGTCCGCGAGCAGCTCGCCAAGGCCGCGCCCGAGGGCATCGACCTGTACTTCGACAACGTCGGCGGCGACCACCTGGAGGCCGCGATCGGCGCCCTCAACCTGCGCGGCCGGGCCGTGCTGTGCGGCGCCATCGCCCAGTACAACGACACCAGCGCCCCGGCCGGCCCGCGCAACCTCGCGCTCGCCATCGGCAAGCGGCTGCGCCTGGAGGGCATGCTGGTGAACGACCACACCGAGCTGCAGCCCGCCTTCGTCGCCGAGGTCGGCGGCTGGCTGCGCGACGGCAAGCTGGCGTACGACGAGACCGTGGCCGAGGGTGTCGAGAACACCGTGGACGCCTTCATCGGCCTGCTGCGCGGCGACAACACCGGCAAGATGGTCGTCCGCCTGGGCGGCTGACGGCCAAGATCGTCACAGCACTACACTGCGCGGGATGACTGACTCGATCGACCTGGTCATCTTCGACTGCGACGGTGTGCTGCTGGACAGCGAACGCCTGGCCGTACGCGTGGACGCGATGGTGCTCGCCGCTCTCGGCTGGGAGCTGAGCACCGAGGAGATCGTCCACCGGTTCGTGGGGCGCTCCCACGAGTCCATGGTTTCGCAGGTCGAAGCCCACCTGGGGCGCGCCCTCCCCGCCGGTTGGGAGGCGGAGTTCCAGCCCTGGTACGACCAGGCGTTCGCCGCCGAACTGGCCCCTGTCGAGGGCATCGAGGCAGCCCTCGACGCGATCGGGCTGCCCACCTGTGTCGCCTCCAGCAGCAGCCACCGGCGGCTGCGGGCCACGCTGGGGCAGACGGGCCTGCTCCCCCGGTTCGAGGGGAGGATCTTCAGCGCGAGCGAGGTGGCCGAGGGCAAGCCGGCGCCGGACCTCTTCCTGCACGCGGCCGCCAGGACGGGGGTGCGCCCGGAGCGGTGCGTCGTCGTGGAGGACAGCCGGTTCGGCGTGGCGGCCGCCCGGGCCGCGGGCATGCGCGCGTTCGGCTACGCCGGCGGGCTCACCCCGGCGCAGTGGCTCGAGGGGCCCGGGACGGTGGTCTTCGACGACATGGCCGAACTCCCCGCCCTCCTCGCCCGGGCCGGGGCGGCGTGATCCGTCAGGCTCGGTGCTCGGCCAGCCACCGGCGGTAGACCCGGCTCCGCGCGGTGGCGGTGCGGTAGGCCGCCGCCGCGTGGGCGGCGAGGGCCGCGCCCGCGTCGGCCAGCGGGCCGTCGCGGTGCCAGGCGAGCAGGTGGCGGTAGTGCAGCGGGCTGCCCGCGATGGGGCGGACGGCGATGCCCGGGAGCTCCTCGAAGGTGGGCTGGCACAGGCTCACCGCGTGCCCGCTGCGGACGAGTTCGAGCAGCAGGCGGCCGTCCACCTCGTGCACGGTGTGCATCCGGTGGCCCGCCGCCAGGAAGGTCGCGCACCAGTACTCGCGCGTCCGGTCGTCGTCCGGGTGCGGGGAGGCCCAGGCCTCCTCGGCGAGGTCGGCGAGGTCGACCTCGCCGCGGGCGGCCAGCGGGTGGGCGGCCGGGAGTGCGACGAAGACCGGTTCGGTGACCACCGGGTGCAGCACCACCTCGGGCCGGGCGGGTAGTTCGTAACCGGGGCTGTCGCCCACCACCGCGGCCTCCAGCCGCCCGTGCGCGACGTCGTCCACCAGCGGTACGGGGGAGCCCTGCCCCCGCGAGGTGAGCCGCGCGGCCGGGTGCAGCTCGCGGAGCGCGGTCAGCAGTCCGCCGAGCAGCGGGGCGTTGACCGAACCGAGCCGGAAGTGCCGGGGGCCGGGCTCGGCCCGGGCGGCCAGCGCGGCGGCGTCCATCAGCTCGTCGATGGTGGGCAGCACCGCCCGTGCCCGGGTGAGCACCACCTGCCCGAAGGCGGTGGGCACCACCCCCGAGGTCCGCCGCTCGAACAGTGGCCCGCCCAACAGCCCCTCGATCCGGCGCAGTTGGGTGCTCAGCCCCGGCTGGGTCAGCCGCAGCGCGGCGGCGGCACGGGTCAGACTGCCGGTCTCCGCGATCGCACAGATGACCCGCAGATGCCGTACTTCAAGCTCCATGCGCGGATGTTATGGGCAGGTGACAGCTCCCGTAAGGGGTTATGAACCCCCAGTCTTGTCCCACATGTGAAATGTCACACAGTTCAAAAGGGGCAAGACGAGTGAGGATACGCAGAGGGCTGGCCGCAGCCCTGGCAGTGACGGCAGGACTGACCGGCTGTACCGGCGGGGGCGGCACGGCGGCGACGACGGATGCCGCGCCGGTGCGCGGTGGCACGCTGCACGTGCTGTCCACGCTGGACCTGGAGCACCTGGACCCGGCCCGCGCCTACGTCACCTCCACCCAGGACGTGGGCCGCCTGCTCTACCGGACGCTCACCACCTTCGCCGCCGCCCCCGGCCAGGCCGGCGGCACGGTCGTACCGGACCTGGCCACCGACACCGGCCGCCCCAGCGACGGCGCGAAGACCTGGACCTTCACCCTCAAGGCCGGGGTCAAGTACGAGGACGGGCGGCCCGTCACCAGCGCCGACATCAAGTACGGCGTCGAGCGCACCTTCGCCCCCGAGCTGCCCGAGGGCCCGCCGTACGGGCGGCTCTGGCTGGCGGGCGGCAGCGCGTACCACGGGCCGTACAAGGACCCGGGCGGGCTGGCCTCGATCGAGACGCCGGACGAGCGGACGGTGGTGTTCCACCTCAACCGCCCGGTGGCCGACTTCGGCTCGGCCGTCTCGCTGCCGATGTTCGCCCCCGTGCCCAAGGACAAGGACACCGGCGTCTCCTACGACGCCCGGCCGTTCTCCTCCGGCCCGTACCGGATCGAGAGCTTCGAGCCCAAGAAGCGGCTCACCCTCACCCGCAACACCTCCTGGGACCCGGCCACCGACACCGTCCGCAAGGGCCTGCCGGACAAGGTGGTGATCGACCTCAACCTGGACTCCGCCGTGGTGGACCAGCGGCTGATCGCCGGGCAGGGTGAGGACGCGGACGCCGTCGCGCTGGAGCCGATCGGCCCGGCCTCGGTGGCCCGGGTGGTGAACGACCCGCAGGTGAAGCAGCGGCTGGTCACCGGCGAGTCGATCAACACCCGGTTCCTGTCGATCAACACCAGGCGCGTCCCCGACGTCAAGGTGCGCCAGGCCATCGCGTACGCGCTCGACAAGGATGCCCTGCGGACCACCCGTGGCGGCCCGATCGCCGGGCAGCTCGCCACCACGCTGCTGCCGCCCACCCTGCCGGGCTACGCCGCCGAGGACCCGTACCCGAGCCCGGACGGCAAGGGGGACCCGGCCAAGGCCAAGGCGCTGCTCGCCGAGGCCGGCCACGCCGAGGGGCTGACGCTGACCCTGGACACCGTGGCCTCCGCCGGGGGCAAGGCGCAGGGCGAGGCCGTGCAGGCGGCGCTGGCCCGGGCCGGGATCACCGTGAAGATCAACGAGATCAGCTCCTCGGCCTTCTACAGCACCGTCGGCAACAGCGCCCAGGAGCACGATCTGGTGATCGACGGCTGGACGCCCGACTGGCCGGGCGCCTCGACCTACCTGCCGATCCTCTTCGACGGCCGCCTGATCACGGCCGAGGGCAACAACAACCGCGCCCAGTACGACTCCAAGCCCGTCGAGGCCAAGCTCGATCAGCTCGCCGGTGTTGCTGACCCCGCCGCCGCCCAGGCCGGGTACGGCGAACTGGCGAAGCAGATCATGCAGGACGCGCCCGTGGTGCCCTTCCTGTGGGACAAGGCGGCCGTGCTGGTCGGGCCCAACGTCGGTGGCGCGTACGGGCACACGGCCTTCGTCGGCCGGCTCGACCTGGTCTCGTTGGGGCTGCGCAAGTGAGCCTGTTGCGGAGTCTGCTCAGACAGCGCTCGGCCGCGCTCGCGCTGGGAGTGGTCGCCCTGCTGGTGCTGCTCGCGGTGGCCGCGCCGCTGATCAGCTGGGCGACGGGCAACTCGCCCACCGCCTTCCACGGCGAGGCCGTGGACCCGGCGCTCGGCGGGCTGCCGCGCGGAGCGGCGGGCGGGATCAGCGCGGAGCACTGGCTCGGCGTGGAGCCGGTGAACGGGCGGGACGTGCTGGCCCGGGTCGTGCACGGCGCCCAGGTGTCGCTACTGATCGCGGTGCTGGCCACCGCGCTGTCGGTGCTGCTCGGCACGGCGCTCGGGCTGCTCGCCGGCTTCTTCGGCGGCTGGGCGGACACCCTGATCGGGCGGTCCATGGACCTGCTGATGTCCTTCCCCAGCCTGATCTTCATGATCGCGCTGATCGCCGCCGCCCCCGGCGTCGACCGGCGGCTGCTCCTGGTCGTGGTGCTCGGCTTCTTCGGCTGGCCGTACGTGGGCCGGATCGTGCGCGGGCAGGCGATGGTGCTGGCCCGGGGCGAATTCGTGGCGGCGGCAAGGGTGTTGGGTGCGTCCCGGCGGGCGCTGCTGCTGCGCGAGGTGCTGCCCAACCTGACCGGGCCGGTGCTGGTGGTGGCCACCATGTCGATCCCCGGCTGCGTGGCCACCGAGGCGGGCCTGTCCTTCCTCGGCGTGGGCGTCCGGCCGCCGACCCCCTCCTGGGGCCAGATGATCGCCACCGCCGTGCCCTGGTACGCCACCGACCCGGCCTACTTCCTCATCCCCGGCGTCTTCCTCTTCGTCACCGTGCTCGCCTTCAACGTGCTCGGCGACGCGGTGCGGGACGCGCTCGACCCCAGGAGCCGACGGTGATCGTCTACCTGCTGCGGCGCCTCGCCGTCACGGCCGTGATCCTGCTGGTGATCTGCGCCGCCACCTTCGCGGTCTTCTACCTGATGCCGGCCGATCCGGCCCAGGGCGCCTGCGGCAAGGCCTGCAGCCCCGAGCGGCTGGCCGAGATCCGCACCACCCTGGGCCTGGACCACCCGCCGCTGGTCCAGTTCCGCGACTACCTGCTCGGCCTGGTCGCCGGGCGTACCTACGGCACCGGCGCGCAGGCCGTCAGCTGCCACCTGCCGTGCCTGGGCTTCAGCTTCCAGACCGACCAGCCCGTCTGGCAGTTGCTCACCGCCCGGCTGCCCGTCAGCGCCTCGATCGCCTGCGGCGCGGCCGTGCTCTGGCTGCTGGCCGGGGTGAGCGCCGGGGTGGTCTCGGCGCTGCGGCGCGGCAGCCTGTGGGACCGCGCGGCGATGACGGCCGCGCTCGGCGGCGCCTCGCTGCCGGTCTACTTCACGGCGCTGGTGCTGCAGTACCTCCTCGTGGTCGAGCTGCGGGTGCTGCCCTATCCCCGGGTGGTGCCGCTCGCCGAGGACCCGGCCGGCTGGCTGCAGTCGATGGTGATGCCCTGGCTCACCCTCGCCATGCTCTACGCCGGCGTCTACGCCCGGATCACCCGGGGCGAACTCCTGGAGAGCCTCGGTCACAACTACGTGCGCACCGCCCGGGCCAAGGGCCTGCCGGAGGTGACGGTGGTACGGCGCCACGCCCTGCGCCCGGCCCTGATGCCGATCGTGACCATCTTCGGCATGGACCTCGGCGCCCTGCTCGGCGGCGCCCTGATCACCGAGTCCGTCTTCGGCCTACCCGGCGTCGGCAAGCTCGCCGCCGACGCGATCGCCGGGGCCGACCAGCCGGTGATCCTCGGCGTGACCCTCTTCGCCGCCGCCTTCGTGGTGCTGGCCAACCTGCTGGTGGACCTGGTGTACGCCGTGCTCGACCCGAGAGTGAGGGCCGTCGGATGACCCTGCTGACCGTACGGGACCTGCGGGTCTCGTTTGGCGGTGCCCGTGCTGTGGACGGGCTGGACCTCGACCTCGAACCCGGGCGGGTGCTCGGGGTGGTGGGGGAGTCCGGCAGCGGCAAGTCCGTCACCAGCCTGGCCGTGCTCGGGCTGCTCCAGGGCGCCGAGGTGGGCGGCTCGATCCGGTTCGACGGGTCGGAACTGACCGAGCTGCCGGTGCGGCGGCTGCGGGCGCTGCGCGGGCGGCGGATCGCGATGATCTTCCAGGACCCGCTCTCCTGCCTCAACCCCTACTACTCGGTGGCCTTCCAGATCGCCGAGGCCTACCGGGCCCACCACCGGGCGAGCCGCCGGGCCGCGCACCGAGTGGCGGTGCGGATGCTCGAGCGGGTCGGCATCCCCGAGCCCGAACGGCGGGCCAAGGCCTACCCGCACGAGTTCTCCGGCGGCATGCGCCAGCGCGTGATGATCGCGATGGCGCTCTGCCTGGAGCCGGACCTCCTGATCGCCGACGAGCCGACCACCGCGCTCGACGTCACCGTGCAGGCCCAGATCCTCGACCTGCTGCGCCAGCTGCGGGAGGAGGCCGGCACGGCGATCATGCTGATCACCCACGACATGGGCGTGGTGGCCGGGTTGGCCGACGACGTGGTGGTGATGCGCGGCGGCCGGGCCGTCGAGCGCGGCCCCGTCGGCGAGGTCTTCCACCGGCCGCAGGAGGCGTACACCCGGGGTCTGCTGGCCTGCGTGCCCCGGATCGACGGGCCGCTGCCGCGCCGGCTCCCCACCCTGGAGGTGACCGCGTGAGTCTGCTCGAAGCCACCGATCTGGTCCGCCGCTTCCCGGTGCGGCACGGGCTGACCAGAAGGCTGGTCGGGCACGTCACGGCCGTGGACGGGGTGTCGCTGCGCCTCGACGCGGGGGAGACCCTGGGCCTGGTCGGCGAGTCCGGCTGCGGCAAGTCCACCGTGGCCCGGCTGCTCACCCGGCTGGACCGGCCGACCTCCGGCAGCGTCCGCCTCGGCGGGCGGGAGATCACCGGGCTCAGCGAATCCGAACTGAGGCCGCTGCGGCGTGAGTTGCAGCTTGTCTTCCAGGACCCGTACTCCTCGCTGAATCCGAGGATGACGGTGCGGCAGATCCTGGCGGCGCCGTACGCCTACCAAGGGCTCGAACCGGCCGAGCCGGTCGAGGAGTTGCTGACGAGAGTCGGCCTGAAGGCCGAGCACGCCGACCGGCACCCGCACGAATTCTCCGGCGGACAGGCCCAACGGATCGGCATTGCACGGGCGTTGGTGCTGCGGCCGAAGGTGGTGGTGTGCGACGAGCCGGTCTCCGCGCTGGACGTCTCGGTGCAGGCGCAGATCCTCAACCTGCTGCAGGACCTCCAGGAGGAGGGCGGCCTCGGGTACGTCTTCATCGCCCACGACCTGGGGGCGGTGCGGCAGATCAGCACCCGGATCGCCGTGATGTACCTGGGCGCGGTGGTCGAGACGGCCGACCGCGACACCCTGTTCGCCGCCCCCGCCCACCCGTACACCCACGCCCTGCTCTCCGCCGTGCCCCGCCCCGACCCGGCCCTCGAGCGCGGCCGGGACCGGATCGTCCTGCGCGGCGATCTGCCCAGCCCGCTGGCGCCGCCCGCCGGCTGCCGGTTCCGCACCCGCTGCCCGAAGGCCGACGACCGCTGCGCGGTCGAGCGGCCCGTGCTGCGGGAGCTGGCCCCGGGCCACCAAGTCGCCTGCCACTACCCCGAAGGGGCCCGATGATCCACGCCAGCTACCGGATGCCCGGGCTCGTCGTGACCGACCACGTCTTCACCGTGCCGCTCGACCACGCCGACCCCGGGGGCCGGACGATCGAGGTGTTCGCCCGGGAGGTGGCCGACCCGGCCCGCTCGGGGGAGCAACTGCCCTGGCTGCTCTACCTCCAGGGCGGCCCGGGCGGGAAGTCGCCGCGCCCGCTCAACGCGAGCGGCGGCTGGCTCGGGCAGGCGCTCAGGACCCACCGGGTGCTGCTGCTCGACCAGCGGGGTACCGGCCGCAGCACCCCGCTCACGGCGCGGGAAGCGGCCCGGTTCCCAGGTACCGAGGCCCTGGCCGAGTACCTCGGCCTGCTGCGGGCGGACGCGATCGTGGCCGACGCCGAGCTGATCCGACGCCGGCTCGGTGTCGAGTCCTGGGAGACGCTGGGGCAGAGCTACGGCGGGTTCGTGACGCTCAGCTACCTGTCGACGGCCCCCGAAGGCCTGCGCGCCTGCTACATCACCGGCGGGCTGCCAGGTCTCACCGCCACCGCCGACGAGGTGTACGCCGCCACCTACCCCCGGGTCCGCGACAAGGTCGCCGCGTACTACGCCCGCTACCCCGGCGACCGCGCCGTGCTCGCCCGGATCGCCGAACAGCTGCCGGTACGCCTGCCCGACGGGGACCAGCTCACCGTACGGCGGCTGCGCACCCTCGGGCTGCTGCTCGGCATGGGCGAGGGGGCCGAGCGGCTGCACTGGCTGCTGGACGAAGCCCCCGACGGGCGGCTCGGCGCCACCTTTCTGCACCAGGTCCAGCAGCTCACCGGCTTCACCGACAACCCGCTCTTCGCGGTGCTCCAGGAGACCATCTACGGCCAAGGTGCCGCCACCCGCTGGGCCGCCGACCGGGCCCTGGCCGACCACCCCGAGTACGCGGACCCCCTGCAGCTCACCGGCGAGATGGTCTACCCCTGGATGTTCGAGGAGATCTCCGCCCTGCGCCCCTTCGCCGCGGCCGCCGACCTGCTCGCCGCGCGCACCGACTGGCCCGCCCTCTACGACCCGGCCCGGCTGGCAGCCAACCGCGTACCGGTGGCCGCCGCCGTCTACCACGACGACATGTACGTGGACGCCGGCCTCTCGCTGCGCACCGCCCGGGCCGTCGGGGGCCTGCGCACCTGGGTCACCAACGAGTGGGAGCACGACGGCGTGACCGCCTCCGGCGGCCGGGTGCTCGCCCGCCTGATGGACCTGGCCGCCGGCCGGGTCTGAACTGCCGTTGCATGGGGGATCGCGGAATGAACATTCATTCCGCGATTGCCGACCGGATCTGATGCACCGTGACAAGAGGAGCGCTGAATGAAAGTTCATTCCCTGGCCGCCGTCCTGGCCCTCGCCTTGGCGGCCCCCCTGGTCGCCGCCGCCCCGGCCACGGCAGCCGCCGCGCCGGACACGGCAGCCGCCGCGCCGGACACCTCGGCCTGTGCCCTGGCCGGGACCACCGGCTGGACGGACGAAGGCCACAACACCGACCGCACCCAGTTCCTCCAGCCGCTCGGCACCAAGCACGTGCTGACCCTCTTCGTGGACTTCCCCGACGCCCCCGCCGACGGCGCGCCGCAGGACTACTTCAAGGAGCTCGCCCCCGCCGCCGACTGGATGCGGCAGGACTCCTACGGCCGCACCAGGCTGGAGCTCACCCAGCTCCCGCGCTGGCTGCGGATGCCGCAGGCCTCCACGAGCTACGGCTTCGACCGGGGCATCAGCTTCGAGCAGCACGAGCTGTACGTCCGCCAGGCCGTGGAGGCGGCGGCGCCGTACACCGACTTCTCGCGCTACGACCTGGTCTACGTGGTGCCGACGAAGACGGCCTCGGCGATCACCTTCTCGCCGACCTACCTCTTCGACCCGACCGCCGCCGGGATCACCGTGAACGGCACCCGGATCAAGTGGGCCGTCACCTTCGGCCAGGACCGCTACCACTGGGGCCCGACGGTCGCCGACCACGAGACCGGCCACACCTTCGGGCTACCCGACCTCTACGCCTTCACCGCCACCGACTACCACCGCTACGTCGGCGGCTGGGACCTGATGGGCAACATCGCGGGTGCCGCACCCCAGCATCTGGGCTGGGAGCGCTGGAAGTTGGGCTGGATCGACGACAGGCAGGTGGCCTGCCTCCCCACGGCGGGCAAGCGGACGGTGCGGCTGAATGCGATCGAGCGGACCGGCGGCACCAAGATCGCGGTGCTGCCCACCGGCCCGACCACGGCGTACGTGGCCGAGTCCCGCCGGGCCCTCGGCGCGGACGCCAAGGCCTGCTCGACCGGTGTGCTGGTCTACCGGGTGGACACCGCCGCGCAGACCGGCGAGGGCCCCGTCCGGGTGGTCAACGGCAACCCCGCCGCCGTGCCCCCCACCGGCTGCACCGCGCTGGACATGGCCGCCTTCCAGCCCGGCCAGTCCTTCACCGACCCGGCGAGCGGCGTCCGGATCGAGGTGCGGAGCAAGGGCCCGCACGACGACCTGGTGACGCTCAGCCGGTAACCCCCTGTACTCCCCGGCCCGGGCGGCTGATGCCCGGGCCGGGGCACCTCCACCCCCCCATACCCAGGAGGTTCCGCCATGGCCAAGTTCCGGGCGCTCGTGCTCGCCCTGTGCACGCTGCTCACCCTGCTGCTCACCCCCGTCCACCACGCCGCCGCCGCGAGCTCCTCGCCCTGCGCGCTGACCGGCACCACCGGCTGGATGGACGAGGGCCAGGACACCGACCGCAACCGCTTCCAGTCGCCCCTGGGCACCAAGCGGGTGCTGATGCTCTTCGTCGACTTCCCCGACGCCCCCGCCGACGCCCCCACCAGCAGCTACGGCGCCCAGATCACCCCCGCCGCCGACTGGATGTGGCAGGCCTCCTACGGCCGCACCTGGCTCGCGATGACCCAGCTCCCGCGCTGGCTGCGGATGCCGCAGGCCTCCACCACCTACGGCTTCAGCCGGGGCATCAGCTTCGAGCAGCACGAGCTGTACGTCCGCCAGGCCGTCGAGGCGGCGGCGCCGTACGCGGACTTCTCGCAGTACGACCTGGTCTACGTGGTGCCGCCCCGGACGGCCACGGCGATCACCTTCACCCCCACCTACGTCTACGACCCGAGCACGGCCGGGGTCACCGTGAACGGCACCCGGATCAAGTGGGCGGTGACCTTCGGCCAGGACCTCTGGTACTGGGGCCCGAAGATCGCCGACCACGAGACCGGGCACACCTTCGGGCTGCCGGACCTGTACGCCTACGACGGTCCGGACATCCACCGCTACGTCGGCGGCTGGGACCTGATGGGCAAGGTCGGCGGCCCTGCGCCGGAGTACGTCGGCTGGGAGGCCTGGAAGCTCGGCTGGCTGGCGGACGGTCAGGTCGCCTGTGTGCCGGGGGTGGGACAGACCACCGTGCCGCTGACGGCGGTGGAGTACGTGGGCGGTACGAAGCTCGTGGTGCTCAAGCTCACCGACACGCTCGCGTACGTGGTGGAGTCCCGGCGGGCGGCCTACGCGGACCAGGCGCCCTGTTCGACCGGCGTGCTGGTGTACAGGGTGGACACCTCGGTGCAGACCGGGCAGGGGCCGGTGCGGGTGATGGCCAACCCCGGCGGGGCGGGGCCGAACGGGTGCGCGGGGCTGGATCTGGCGGCGTACCAGGCCGGACAGACCTTCACCGATCCGTACTGGGGTGTGCGGATCGAGGTCCTGAACGGTGGCGCTTATGGCGACACCGTGCGGGCCACGAGTTGGTGACGGTCGGCTTTGCGTCAATCCGACGGACCGTCATACGCCTTGCCGGTGCGGGCGCTACGGTGGTGCCCACCCGGCGATGGGGCCGTTCGGGGGAGAGAACCGGACGAGGGCTAGACCACGGCGGGTATCCGACTAGCATGGTGTGAAAGGTTGTCCGTTTTGCTCAACTTGATGACCTAATGTCGAATAAGTTGAGTCCCGTGGGGGCACAAGACAGTCACACCGGGCCGGATCGGTACACGGTACGAGGCAGCTGGGGAAGGCGACCCTCGTCCACCGCCAGGAGGTCCCGATGACGACACGTGGTGTGCTCTACATCCACTCCGCGCCGCGCGCGCTGTGCCCGCACGTCGAGTGGGCCGTCGCGGGGGTGCTCGGGGTGCGAGTCAGCCTCGACTGGCTGCGGCAGCCGGCCGCGGCCGGGCACTGGCGCTCCGAGCTCTCCTGGCAGGGGGAGCCCGGCACCGCGTCCAAGCTGGCCTCCGCGCTGCGGGGGTGGCAGCTGATCAGGTACGAGGTGACGAGTGAGCCCTGCGCCACGGCGGAGGGTGAGCGGTACAGCAGTACGCCGACGCTGGGGATCTTCCATGCTGTCACCGGGTTGCACGGGGACATTCTGATTCCGGAGGACCGGCTGCGGGCGGTGCTGTTGCGGTCGAAGACCGAGGGGACCGATCTGGAGGCCGAGCTGGCTCGGCTGCTCGGGAAGCCCTGGGACGACGAGCTCGAGCCGTTCCGGTACGCGGGGGACGGGGCGCCCGTCCGCTGGCTGCACCAAGTCGTCTGAGAGAAACCACAGCAGGGGCGCGGGGAACTGCGCGATCAACCGTGCACGGAGGTGCGTGGCTGGTCGCGCAGTTCCCCGCGCCCCTGTGGTGCTGCCCCAGCTAGCGGACTCAGACGGAACGGAACGCGAGCACCACGTTGTGGCCGCCGAAGCCGAAAGAGTTGTTGAGGGCGGCGATGGGGCCCTCGGGGAGCTTGCGGGGCTCGCCGGTGACGATGTCGGCCTCGACCTCCTCGTCCAGGTGGTCGAGGTTGACGGTCGGAGGGGCCAGGCGGTGGTGCAGGGCGAGGACGGTGGCGACCGTCTCGATGCCGCCGGCGCCGCCGAGGAGGTGGCCGGTCATCGACTTGGTGGCGGAGACGGCGATGTGGTCCAGGTGCTCGCCGAGCTCCTTGCGCAGCGCCTTGATCTCGGCGACGTCGCCCTGCGGGGTCGAGGTGGCGTGCGCGTTGACGTGCACCAGCTCGGCCTTGTCGAGCTCGTTGCGCTCGAACAGGTCGGCGATCGCGCGGGCCACGCCGGAGCCGGTCGGCTCGGGCTGGGCGATGTGGTGGGCGTCGGAGGAGAGGCCCTGGCCGACCGCCTCGCAGTAGACCCGGGCGCCGCGGGCGGCCGCGTGCTCGGCCGACTCGAGGACGACCACGCCGGCACCCTCGCCGAGCACGAAGCCGTCACGGGCGGTGTCGTACGGGCGGGAGGCCTCGGTGGGGTTCTCGTTGTTCTTGGACATCGCCATCATGTTGGCGAAGGCGACGATCGGCAGCGGGTGGATCGCCGCCTCGGTGCCGCCGGCCACCACGACGTCGGCGCGGCCGCTGCGGATCATCTCGATCGCGTAGCCGATCGCCTCGGCGCCGGAGGCGCAGGCGGAGACGGGGGTGTGCACACCCGCGCGGGCGCCGACCTCCAGGCCGACGTTGGCCGCCGGGGAGTTGGGCATCAGCATCGGGACGGTGTGCGGGGAGACCTTGCGGACACCCTTCTCGCGCAGCACGTCGTACTGGTCGAGCAGGGTGGTGACGCCGCCGATGCCGGAGGCGATCACGGCGCCCAGGCGCTCGGGGGCGAGCTTGGAGGACTCGTCGGTCGCCGGGGTCTCGAAGCCGGCGTCGGCCCAGGCCTCGCGGGCGGCGATCAGCGCGAACTGCGCCGAGCGGTCCAGCTTGCGGGTCAGCGGGCGGGGCAGCACGTCGCCAGGCTCGACCGCGACCCGGGCGGCGATCCGGACGGGCAGCTCGGCCGCCCACTCCTCGGTGAGCGGGGCCACCCCGGAGCGGCCCTCGACCAGGCCCGCCCAGAACGAGGCGGCATCGCCGCCGAGCGGCGTGAAGGCGCCGATACCTGTGACGACCACGGTGCGGTTTTCAGCGGTCACTGGTTCTTCTTCTCTCACGTGAGCTGGGGTGGTGGCCTGGGCGGCCGGGGTGGGAGGGGAGGCCGGCCGGGGCGCTCAGGGCGCCCCGGCCGACCGGCCGGCGCAAGGGCCGGATCAGGCCTCGGCGTTGGCGAGGATGTAGTTCACGGCGTCGCCGACGGTCTTCAGGTTCTTGACCTCGTCGTCCGGGATCTTCACGTCGAAGCGCTCCTCGGCGGCCACGACGACCTCGACCATGGAGAGCGAGTCGACGTCGAGGTCGTCGGTGAAGGACTTGTCCTCCTGGACGTCCTCCTCCGGGATACCGGCGATCTCGTTGACGATCTCAGCGAGACCGGCCAGGACCTCGTCCTTGGTAGCCATAGCGGCTGCTCCTCTTCACTGTGTGTCGACCGCTGCCCGGCGGGCAGTCGGCAGTTCGTTTCCCGGGCCACCGCGGGTGCGGGGTCCGGAGGTTCAGTCAGGCCCGGAGGCCTGGTGACGCCTAGGGGAGAGTAACGACTGTCGCGGCGTACACGAGACCCGCCCCGAAGCCGATGATCAGTGCGAGGTCGCCGCTGCGGGCCTCGCCGCTCTCCAGCATGCGCTCCATGGCCAGCGGGATGGAGGCCGCGGAGGTGTTGCCGGTGTAGGTGATGTCGCGGGCGACGGGCACCGATTCGGGCAGTTCGAGCTTCTTGATCATCGCATCGGTGATGCGCATGTTCGCCTGGTGCGGGATGAAGGCACCGAGCTGGTCCGCGGTGATCCCGGCGGCGTCCAGCGCCTGCTGGGCCACCTTGGCCATCTCCCAGACCGCCCAGCGGAAGACCGCCTGGCCCTCCATCCGCAGGGTGGGCCACTTGATCTCCTCGCCGGAGCCGTTGACGGCGTCCGGCTTGGCGAAGGCGGTGTCCCAGGCCTGGGTCTGCGAGATGACGTCCTTCTGCGAGCTGTCCGAGCCCCAGATCACCTTGCCGATGCCGGGGGTGTCGGACGGGCCGACGATCGCGGCGCCCGCGCCGTCACCGAAGATGAAGGCGGTCGAGCGGTCCGACTTGTCGGTCATGTCGCTCAGGCGCTCGACGCCGATCACCAGCACGTACTCGGCGCTGCCGCCGCGCACCATGCCGTCGGCCAGGCTCAGGCCGTAGCCGAAGCCGGCGCAGGCGGCCGAGATGTCGAAGGCCGGGGCGGTGCCGCAGCCGAGCCGCTCGGCGATGTCGGTGGCGATGGCCGGGGTCTGCTTGAGGTGCGAGACGGTGGCCACGATGACGCCGCCGATCAGCGCGGGGTCGATCCCGGCCTGGGCGATCGCCTTGCCGGCGGCCTGCACCGACATCTCGGCGACGGTCTCCTCCGGGCCGGCCCAGCGGCGCTCGGCGATGCCGCTGCGGGTGCGGATCCACTCGTCCGAGGAGTCGATCCACTCCAGCACCTCGGCGTTGGGGATCACCCGGGTGGGGCGGTAGCCGCCCACGCCGTGGATGCGGGAGTACGCGGCGCCGGAGGTGGGCTTGATCTGCGGGGTGCTCATGCGCTCTGCTCCTGACCGCCGTGGCCGTGCTCCGCGACGAGCTCGCGGGCCTTGTCCAGTTCGGCGGGGGTCTTGAGGGCCAGCGTCGCCACACCCTTGAGGTTGCGCTTGACCAGGTTGGTGAGGGTACCGGCCGGGGCCAGCTCGATCACGGCGGTCGCGCCCAGCTCGCCGAGGGTCTCCATGCAGAGGTCCCAGCGGACCGGGTTGGAGACCTGCGACACCAGGCGGCTCAGCACCTCGGCGCCGTTGCCGATCACCTTGCCGTCCCGGTTCGAGACGTACGCGACCTGCGGGTCCGCCACGGTGAGCGTCGGCGCCAGCTTGGCGAGACGCTCCACCCCGGGGGCCATGTGCTCGGTGTGGAAGGCACCGGCGACCTTGAGCGGCATCACCCGGGAGCCGGCCGGGGGGTCGGCCTTGAGGGCGTCCAGCTGCTCCAGCGTGCCGGCCGCGACGATCTGGCCGCCGCCGTTGTTGTTGGCCGCGGTCAGCCCGTGCTCGGCCAGCTTGGCGGCCACCAGCTCCGGGTCCCCGCCGAGCAGGGCGGTCATGCCGGTCGGGGTGAGCTTGGCGGCCTCGGCCATCGCGAGCGAGCGCTCACGGACGAAGGTCAGCGCGCCGGCCGCGTCGAGCACACCGGCCCCGGCGGCGGCGGTGATCTCACCGACGCTGTGCCCGGCCACCGCGCCGACGACCCGGCGGGCCTCGGACTCGTCCGGGAAGAGGGCACGGGCGGTGAGCAGCCCGGCGGCCACCAGCAGCGGCTGGGCCACGGCGGTGTCCTTGATCTCCTCCTCGGTGGCCTCGGTGCCGTAGTGGACGAGGTCGAGCCCGGCCACGTCGGACCACCGCCGCAGCCGGTCGGCGGCGCCGTCCAGCTCAAGCCAGGGGCGGAGGAATCCAGGGGTCTGAGCACCCTGTCCAGGGGCGACGATTACGAGCACGGTTCAACCCTCTCTCGCCAGGCACCCAGGGGCGGGTAGGCGACGGTAACGAAGAAAAGCGGTGCTGATTGTGGACTCCCTACAGCCCGCTCAGCCCTGTTCGACAACGGCTCCAAGTCGGCCCAGCGCCAGTGCGATGCGCAGCGTGAACGCCGAACGCACGTCGGACGGAGCATAGCCCGTGACGTCAGTCACACGTCGGAGCCGGTAGCGCACGGTGTTCGGGTGCACAAAGAGCATCCGGGCCGCGCCCTCCAGCGAGGAGGCCTGCTCCAGATAGACACTGAGTGTCTCCAGGAGTGCCGAACCCGCCTCGTCCAGCGGTGTATAGATTTCCTCCACCAGTTGGCGCCGGGCGGCCTGGTCGCCCGCGAGCGCCCGCTCGGGCAGCAGGTCGTCGGCCAGCACCGGGCGCGGGGCGTCCGGCCAGGCCGCGCAGGCCTTGAGGCCGGCGGCGGCCGCGTGGGCCGATTTGGTGGCCGAGAGCAGGTCGCCGACGGTCGGGCCGACCACCACCGGGCCGGGGGCGAACTGGCCGATCAGCGCGCGGGCCGCATGCACCGGTTCTTTGTCACCTCCGACCACCACGACCAGGCGCTTGCCGAGCACTCCGGTGAGCACGTGCAGCTTGGCGTAGCGGGCGGCCCGGCGGATCGCCTCGACCACCAGCTCGCTGTCGCCGTCCGGCGCGCTGCCCATCACCACCCGCACCTGGCTGGGCTGGCCCCAGCCGAGTGCGGCGGCCCGGGAGAGCACGCCTTCGTCGGCGTCCCCGGAGAGCAGGCTGTTGACCACCAGGGCCTCCAGCCGGGCGTCCCAGGCGCCGCGCGCCTCGGCCGCCTGGGCGTAGACCTGGGCGGTGGCGAAGGCGATCTCTCTGGCGTAGACCAGGACGGACTCGCGCATCCCGGCCTCGTCGCCCGGGGCGGCCACCTCCTCGATGGCCTCCTCCATCACCTCGATCGTGGTGCGGATCAGCTCGACGGTCTGGCGCAGGGTGATCGCTCTGGTCAGCTCACGCGGCGCGGTGCCGAACACGTCCGTGGAGATCGCCTGCGGCGCGTCCGGGTGGCGGTACCACTCGGTGAAGGCCGCGATACCGGCCTGGGCGACCAGGCCGATCCAGGACCGGTGCTCGGGCGGCATCCGCCGGTACCAGCCGAGCTGGTCGTCCATCCGGGCGATGGCGGCGGTGGCGAGCTTGCCGGAGGACTTCTCCAGGCGTTTGAGCGTCGCGGCCCGCAGCTCGGCCCGCTCGGAGGCGAGACGGCGCTCCTGCGCCGTCAGCCGCCCCCGCCGGGCGGGCCGGGGCGACTCCTCGGCGGCCGCCTTGGCGGTGGCCTGCTCGGCGCCCTGGTCGGCGCCCTGGTCGGTGGTCATGTCGGCGGACCTGTCGACGGTCTTGTCGGTGGCGGCCTTCTTGGCTGCGGTCTTCTTGTCGGAATTCGCTGAAGCGGCTGGCACAGAGACAAGACTGCCTCACCGCGAGGGGTGCTCGTGCACGCCCCCCTCGGCTCGGGCCCCGGGGCCGCTACGGTGAAGCCCGTGACCGATGCACCCACCCGGCCCCGGGCCGACCTCCGCCGCGCGGCCGAGCGCTACCTCTCCACCCCGGCCGACGGGATCGAGACCAGGCACGCCTTCTCCTTCTCCGGGCACTACGACCCGAAGAACACCCACTTCGGCGCGCTGCTCGCCTGCAACGAGGAGAGCCTGGCGGCGGGCGCCGGATTCGACGACCACCTGCACCTGGACACCGAGATCCTCACCTGGGTGGTGGAGGGCGCACTCTCGCACCGGGACGGCCACGGGCACGCCGGGGTGGTGCGCCCCGGGATGATCCAGCACCTGAGCGCGGGCGCCGGGGTGACGCACTCGGAGCGCAACGTCGGCGGGGCCGAGGGGCCGGTGCGGTTCGTCCAGATGTGGCTCCAGCCCGACGAGTTCGGCGCCGCTCCGGCGTACGGCCTGCGCAAGGCCACGCCCTCGGCGGACGGGCTGACGCTGCTCGCCTCCGGGCTCGAGCGGGACGCGGGTACGGAGGCGTTGCGGCTGCGGCGGTCGGACGCCGCGCTGTGGCTCGTGACCGCCGGGCCCTGGGAGGCCCTCCCGCCGCTGCCGGAGGCGCCGTACCGCTACCTGCACCTGACGGCGGGCGGGCTCGGCTACCGCACCGTCCCCGGCCCGCAGGGCGGCGGGCGCTCGATGGCGCCGGGGGACTCGGTACGGGCGACCGGCCCGGCGTTCGTGGACCCGACGGCGGGGGAGGACGGGGCACAGCTGCTGGTGTGGGAGATGCACAGCCCGGTCAAGTACGGCTGAACCTGTCCGGGGCTGCGCTGCGGGCGGTCAGGTGAACAGCTCGGAGCAACCACAACAGGGGCGCGGGGAACGGCGCGCGCAACCGTGCACCTCCGTGCAGGGCCGGCCGCGCAGTTCCCCGCGCCCCCGGAGCGCTGCCCCGGTCGGCTACCCCCCGAGCTCGGCGAGGACCGCGTCGGTGAAGGCCGGCCAGGCCTGTGCGGCCCAGGGGCCGAAGTCGCGGTCGGTCAGGGCGACGCAGGCGACGCCGGCGCCGGGGTCGACCCAGAGGAAGGTGCCGGACTGGCCGAAGTGGCCGAAGGTGGCGGGGGAGCTGGTGGTGCCCGTCCAGTGCGGGGACTTCTCGCCGCGGATCTCGAAGCCCAGGCCCCAGTCGTTGGGCCGCCGGTGGCCGAAACCGGGCAGCACGCCGCTCAGGCCGGGGAAGGCCACCTCGCGGGTGGCCGCGGCCACCGTGGAGGGGTCGAGCAGGCGGGGAGCCTGCAGCTCGGCGGCGAAGCGGGCCAGGTCGGCGGCGGTGGACAGGCCGCCGGCCCCGGCGGGCGAGCGGTGGGCGGTGTTGAGCAGGGTGGCGCTCATGCCGAGCGGGGCGAAGACCGCCTCGGCCGCGTAGTCGGCGAAGCCGATCCCGGCGGCCTTGGTGAGGGTCTCGGCCAGCACGTCGAACCCGGCGTTGGAGTACAGCCGCCGGGTGCCCGGCGCGGCCATCGCCTTGTGCTCGTCGAAGGCCAGACCCGAGGTGTGCGCCAGCAGGTGCCGCACGGTCGAACCCTCCGGCCCCGCCGGGTCGTCCAGCTCGAACACGCCCTCCTCGACGGCCACCAGCACCGCGTACGCGGTCAGCAGCTTGGTCACCGAGGCCAGCGGGAACAGCTGCTCCTGCGGCCCGTGCGAGCCCAGCACCGCACCGTCGGCGCCCCGTACCACCACCGTGGCCGCGTTCGGCACCGGCCAGTCCTCGATCATCCGCAAGCTCTCCATGGCCCGAACTCTAACCACCCGCTGGCGCGACCCGGCGTGGGAGGCTTGCTTGGAGTGCGCTCTAACTCAGTAGCGTCTTACGTGTCGCCGAAACCAGGGGGTTCAACCGTGGCAACGCTCGCTCCGATCCGTCTCGACCTGCTCACCTGTGGGCAGGCGTACAGCACTCCGGTCGCGGACGCGGACCGCACCCCCCGGCACAGCATCAGCGAGGTCGCCGCCGCGAGCGGGCTCACCGCCCACACGCTGCGCTGGTACGAGCGGATCGGCCTGCTCGACCCGGTCGACCGCACGCACTCCGGCCAACGCCGGTACAGCGACGCCGACCTGGCCCGGCTGGCCTTCCTCGGCCGGCTGCGGCTGACCGGGATGTCGGTGGCCGACCAGCTGCGCTACGTCGAACTGGCCCGCCTCGGCAACCAGACCTACGAGGCCCGCCACGAGCTCCTGGTGGAGCACCGCGAGGCCGTCCGCCAGCAGCTGGCCGACCTCCACGCGACCCTCGCCGTCCTCGATTACAAGATCGACCTGTACGCGGGCAAGGCCGCCGACGCGGCCACCTGCGCCACGACCGACAGGAAGAAGCAGAGCGCATGACTCTCCCCACCACCGTGCTCGGCACGAACGGCCCGACCGTCGGCATCCAGGGCCTCGGCTGCATGGGCATGAGCGAGTTCTACGGACCGACCGACACCGCCGAGGCGCTGGCCACGCTGGACGCCGCGCTGGAGGCCGGGGTCACGCTGTTCGACACCGCCGACATCTACGGGTCGGGCCACAACGAGGAGTTGATCGGTCCGTTCGTGCGGGCCAACCGGGACAAGGTGGTGCTGGCCACCAAGTTCGCCATCGAGCGCAAGGCGGAGGACCCGACGTACCGGGGGGTGCGCAACGACCCGGCGTACATCCGCACCGCGGTGGACGCCTCGCTGCGCCGGCTCGGCGTGGACGTGATCGACCTGTACTACATGCACCGGCGCAACCCCGAGGTGCCGCTGGCCGACTCGGTCGGTGCGATGGCCGAACTGGTGGCGGCGGGCAAGGTGCGCCACCTGGGGTTGTCCGAGGTGACCGGGGCCGAGCTGCGGGAGGCGTACGCGGTGCACCCGATCGCGGCCGTCCAGTCGGAGTGGTCGATCTTCTCGCGGGACGTGGAGCACACGGCGGTGCCGGCCGCCGCGGAGCTCGGCGTGGCCTTCGTGCCGTACTCGCCGCTCGGGCGGGGCTTCCTGACCGGCTCGTTCGCGGCGGCCGAGACGCTGAGCGCGGACGACTACCGGCGCTACCACCCGCAGTTCAGCGGGGCGAACGCGGCGGGCAACGCGGCGCTGGTCGAGCCGATCGGCAAGCTGGCCGAGGCGCGCGGCGTCACGGCGGCGCAGATCGCGCTGGCCTGGGTGCAGCAGCGCGCCGAGGTGCACGGGCTCACCGTGGTGCCGATCCCGGGCACGCGCAAGCGCAGCCGGCTGGCGGAGAACACCGCCGCGGCGACGCTGCGGCTGAGCGAGGAGGAGCTGGCGGTGCTCGAGCCGATCGCCGGGCAGGTGACCGGCAACCGGTACGCCGACATGAGCTTCACCTCGGCCGGCCGGGAGTAGCCCGGGGCGGGTGCCCCGGGCCGCCTGGCACCGGATCAGACGCCGCGGCCGAGCCAGGCGGCGAGCCGGTGGTAGACCGGGGCGTCGTCGGCGACCGGCTGGACGGGGCCGAAGGGGACGCCGCCGCCGCGCGGCTCGGCCGGCAGGACGGCCTGGGCCACGCCGAGCGCGACCTGGGCCAACTCCTCGTCCAGCAGGGCCTCCTGACCGGTGGCGCGGGCGATGTCCCAGGAGTGGGTGACGGCCTCCATGTAGTAGCCGCCGAGCCCGGCCCGGCCGGGCACCTCGCCCCACGGCACGAAGGCCGGGGCGTCCAGGCGGGCGTCGTCGGCCCAGGCGGCGGTGACCCGGGCCCGGGCCCGCTCGAAGACCTCGGCCCAGGCGGTGTCCGCGATCTCGCCGACCCCGGCCGCGACGTCCTGCGAGCGGCCGCCCTCGCCGACGTAGGCGATCCGGTGGATGCCGCCGACGGTGTGGCCGAGCAGCTCCCGCAGGTCGTACTCGGTGCAGGGGGTGGGCAGGCCGAGCTGCTCGGGAGTGATGGCGGCGATCAGCTTCTCCAGCTGGTCGAGGGCGCCCTGGTAGCCGGGGCGGGGGTCGAAGGTGTTGCTGTTCATGCGGGGAACTCCTTGTTCGCCGACCGGGGTTCGCCCGGCCCGTCCTGATGACAAGGAGCACTCTGCCGGGATTACCTGACACCTCATGTCAGCTTTTCCGGCTATCTTCTGAAGCCATGAAGGCCGACCGCCTGCTCTCGATCCTGCTCCTGCTCCAGACCCGTGGCCAGGTGCCCGCGGCCGAGCTGGCCGAGCGCCTGGAGGTGTCCGTCCGCACGGTCTACCGGGACGTGGAGGCGCTCTCCGCCGCCGGCGTGCCGGTCTGGGCCGAGCGCGGGCGGCACGGCGGGATCCGGCTGCTGGCCGGCTACCGCACCGACGTCACGGGCCTGACCAGCGACGAGGCCCGGGCCCTGTTCGTGCTCGCGGCCGACGGCGCGCACCGGGCGCTCGGCCTGGGCGGGGCGATCGACTCGGCGCTGCGCAAGGTGATGGCCGCGCTGCCCGCCCCGCACCGCCCGGCGGCCGAACGCACCAGCGAGCGCGTGCTGGTGGACCCGGCCCGCTGGCGGGCCCCCGACTCCCGGGAGGTGGACCTCGGCGAGCTGCAGCGGGCCGTCTTCGCCGACCGGCGCCTGGCCCTGCGCTACCGGCACAGCGGCTCGCGCGAGCAGGTGGAGTACACCGTCGACCCGTACGGCCTGGTGAGCAAGGCGGGCGTCTGGTACCTGGTGGCGGACGTGGACGGCGCGCCCAAGCTGCTCCGGGCGGACCGGGTGCAGGCGGCCCGCACCCTGCCGGAGCCGGTCCGGCGGCGGGCCGGGCAGGGCCTGGCCGAGGTCTGGGCCGGCCTGCGGGAGTACGTGGAGCGGCGCCCGGTGGAGGTGCGGGCCCGGATCAGGCTGCGCCGCCGCTCGCTGGACATGTTCCTGCGCATCCACCAGGGGCTGCTGTTGAGCCCGCCGCCGGGGCCGTGCGGGAAGGCGGGCGAGCCGGGGGAGTGGGCGGAGCTGGAGCTCGGGCTGGCCTCGGTGCGGGCGGCGCGGCTGCTGTTGACCTACGGCGCGGACGTCGAGGTGCTGGAGCCGGAGCCGGTGCGGGCCGAACTCGCGGCCGCCGCGCGGGAAGTCCTCGCGCTGTACGCCTCTCACCGGGGCTGAGGCCAGTCTCTCAAGCCGCAGGCCGGTCTGTCATCGTCTTCAGGGACGATCTTCGGCGCTCGCGGGGCTCGTAGGGTTTCGTCGTCCCACCTGTCGACCCACGGGGAGCTGACCGTGCCCACCGACCTCGCCGCCCGCGCGGCGGAACTCACCGCGATGGCCGCCGCCGACCACGAAGCCGCTCCGCTGGCCAACAGCGCGGACCCGGCCGAGCAGTTGCGCTGGCGCCGGCTGACGGCCGAGCACGCCGACTGGCTCGGGGAGTTCCTGGACGAGCACGGCTGGCCGACGGCCGAGCTGGTCGGCACGGAGGCGGCCCGGGCGGCCTGGCTGATCGCCCAACATGCCGACCGCCAGCTGGAGTTGCAGCGGCGCTCGGTGCGGCTGCTGGCCGCCGAGGTGGCGGCGGGCCGGGCCAGCGGGCGCGAGCTGGCCTTCCTGCGCGACCGGGTGCTGGTCAACCAGGGGGAGGAGCAGCTCTACGGCACCCAGATCGCCGGGGTGCGCGAGGGCCGGCCGGTGCCCTGGCCGTGCCGGGAGCCGGAGCGGATGGACGAGCGGCGGGCCGAGGTGGGCATCCCGCCGTTCGACGAGTACGTGGCGCAGTACATCTGACGGAATGTCAGTGGTTGGTGACGTCCGAGTAGTCGCCGAGCGCGATCGAGCCGAAGTTGCGCAGGCTGTCGGTGTGCTGGGCGAAGTAGCCGGTGTGGCCGACCGCTCCGGCGGAGGAGACCTGGACGGAGCCGAACTCCGGGTTGGTCGGGTCGGCGCCGTGGCCGAGGCCGCCCACCTCCAGGTACGGCACGTTGGCGATCCAGTCGGTGGGGTTGCGGGTGGCCCAGATCCGGACGCCGTCGCCGAGCTCGCCGGTGTTCTGCACGCCCATCCCGGGGCTGCCGAAGACCACCACGTCGGTCTTCCGGTCGTCGTGGATCTTCGGGGCGGCCACCCCGCAGACCACCGAGCCGTAGCTGTGGCAGAACAGCGTGGGCGGCGCGGCCGGCGAGCTGGTGACGGCGAGCCCGCCGAGCAGCCGGATCAGGCGCGGGGCGCCGACGTCGGCCAGCCGGGAGGTCACCGCGTCCGGGCCGAGGCCGGAGGGGGTGACGTACCCCGTCCACGCGATCACGGCACTGTGGGTGTCGGGGGCCTGCCGGTGCTCCTCGGCGAGCAGCGCGCGGGCCATCCCGGCGGGGGAGCGCAGCGGGTCGACGGTCTGGTCGAAGTGCCCGAGGTCGGCGTCCGAACCGGGCACCAGTACGGAGACCCGCTGGGCGGCGGCGAGGTCGCCGTACACCTCGCTGACCAGGCCACGGCCGCGCGGGTCGAAGGCCAGGATCTGGCGGCCCTTGGCGAGCAGGCCCTCGCTGTCGTCGGCCCGGGACTTCGCCAGCGCGCGGGTGTCGGCGTCGAGCTTGGGGTCGGCCGCCCGGGCCCGGGCGCGGTCGCGCTCGGCGGCGATGGCCACCCGGTTCGCCTGGTAGCGCAGCTGCAGCGGGGCGCCGTCGAGGTTGCCCACCACCAGCGGGTACGCGGCGACCAGGTGGGCGGTCTGCTCGGGGGTGAGGGTGGCGAAGAAGGCGGCGACGGCCTGCGGGGCGGCGGTGGCCGGGTCGGGCAGGTCGAGGCCGAGCGAGTGGTCGGCGACCCAGGCGGCGCTCCCGGCCGGCGGGGTCGAGATGGCCAGCTGCTCGTTGGAGGAGACGGCCTGCGCGGCGGCGGCCCCGGCGTCGGCGAGCACGGCGGAGGCGGCGAAGACACCTATCAGCACGCGCTTGAGCCGGCGGCGCTGCAGCGGACTGCGCCGCTTCGGATGCAACTGCATGGGCGACAACTCCCTCGGACCCTGGACTCAGCGGGCGGGGCCCGATGGTGGTACGACCGCCTGGTACTCGTCAGCCAGCGTAGGTGCTCCGAGCGAGAGGCGTGCAGAGTCTAAACTGTGGGAAGGCTCACAGGGGACTCTTCAAGCGATCAAGTTCGCCGGGATGTACCAAGCTCGCGGTCGAACTCCCGGACCAGCTTCTTCGGGGCGGTGCTCCGCCAGGCGTCGGTGAGCAGATCGCCCAGTTCCTCGGCGTCGACCCCGGCCAGCTCGACCAGCACCCAGCCGTGTCTGCCCACGTACGGCGCCACCGAGTACACCTCGGGCGCGGCGGCCAGCAGTTCGGCCTGGTCCTCCTTGGTGGCCTTGACACAGACCGCGCTCTCGCCCGGGGTGCCCATGGCGAAGATCTTCTCCCCGACCCGCAGGGTGACCCTGGTCTCCCAGGTGAGCCGCTCCGTCGCGCTCGGCAGCGCGAGGCCCAGGGCGAGGAACTGTTCGAAGGTCACCATGGCCCCACCTTACGGTGCGTCATACGACGCCGAGGGCGTACGCCGTGAAGAGGGCCGCGCCGGCGGCGCCGAGGGTCTTCAGGGTGCGGGAGGCCCAGGGGCCGTCGAAGTGGCGGGTGCGGTGGCCGACGGCGGTCAGCAGGAGGGCGAAGACCGGCAGCCAGGCGAGCCGGGCCAGCACCCAGCCGGGGGAGTCGGGAGCGGTGGTCAGGCCGGGGACGGCGCCGCCGAGGCGGGCGGCGAGGGCGCCGGCCGTGAACATCGCGGTCTGGTGCCAGCAGAAGATCGTCATCGCGGAGAGGTTGACCACCACCACCGGCAGCCAGAGCAGCGGCCGCCGCAGGGCCCGGCCGAGGCGCCCGTGCAGGAGCAGGGCGGCGCCGATCTGCAGGGCGGCCAGGGCCAGGACCAGCAGGGACGGCGGGTGCGAGTTGGTGCGGGCCGTACCGGGGACGCCGACCATGCTCGCCGGGTAGTGGAAGACCAGCAGCAGGGTGGCGAAGAGGGCGGCGCCGCCGAGGAGCAGGGTGCGGGCGCCCGCCCTGCCGATCCGGCCCTGGGCCCAGCTGACCCCGAGCTGGTAGCCGAACAGCCAGCCCGGCAGCAGGTTGAGCAGGCTCAGCCAGGAGGGCATCGCCTCGGCCCAGGGGCCGTACCGGAGCAGGTCGACCACGGCCACGGCGGCGAGCAGCGGCGCGGCCGCCCAGGCGCCGAGGCGGCGCCCGGCCGCCGCGCAGTACGGGGTGAGGGCGGTGAGCACCAGGTAGATGCCGATGTACCAGAGGGGTTGGACGACCAGGGTGGTGCCGGTCCGGACGGTCGCCTCGGGCAGGCCGAGCCCGCGCAGCAGCGGGATCAGCAGCGCCCAGACGGCGGCCACCCCGAGCACCGGACGCAGCAGCCGGACGCAGCGCCCGCGCAGCCAGGCGGCGGTGGTGGCGCCCTTGGCCCGGGCCCGCTGCAGCGAGTGGTGGGCGGAGTGGCCGCCGACCAGGAAGAAGATCCCGAGCAGCTGCAGCACCCAGCTGAGCGGGGCGAGGGAGCCGAGGGCGGTGAGCGGGCTCGCGTTGTGCAGCTCGCCGTCGGCGTTGACGGTGAACCCGCCGAGCATCCAGTGCCCGAGCGGAACGGCGAGCAGCGCGAGCGCCCGCAGGCCGTCCAGGGCGCGGTCGCGCGTGGCGGGGGTCCTGGCGTCGACCCGGAGGGCGGCCCGGCGGAGGTCAGTGAGCGGCATCGCGGCACTCCTTGCTGGTGGTGGCGCAGGTGACGGGGCGGCCGAGGGCGATCGCGGCGAAGTTGGCGAGGGAGGCGGTGCCCGGGGCGAAGTAGCCGGAGTGGCCGGTCGAGCCGGTGCTGGTGACCACGCGGGCACCGAAGGCGGGGTCGGTCGGGTCGGTGCCGTGGCCGAGACCGAGGAGGTGGACGTTCGGGACGTCGCCGATCCAGTCCTCGCTGTTGCGCTGGGCGGCCCAGACGGGGACGGGGAGGTCGGCGGCGCGGCGCAGGCCCATGCCGGGGGAGCCGAGGGCGACCACGGCGGTGGTGCGGCCGGGGTGCAGGGCGGCCTGGCCGCAGACGACCGAGCCGTAGCTGTGGCAGTACAGGGTGGTGGGGGCGGTGAGCCCGTCCAGGAGCCTGGTGAGCCGCTCGGCCCCGGCCTTCGCCAGGCCCTCGGTGGCGATGTCGAGGCTCGTCACGGTCGGGGTGGTGTACCCCGCCCAGGCGATCACCGGGAGCTGCCCGCCGGTGGCGGCCCGCAGGGCGCGGGCCATGCCGGCGGGGGTGCCGTACGGGGAGCTGGTGCGGTCGTAGCTCATCAGGTCGATGTCGGCCCCGGGCACCGTCACGGCCGTCGGCCGGCCGGGCGCGAGCTCGCCGTACACCTCGGCGACCAGGCCGCGGCCGCGCGGGTCGAAGGCGAGGATCTGGCGGCCGGTCAGGGACTCGTACCGCTCGGCCCGGGCCCGGGCGTGCTCCCGGGCGTCGGTGCCGAGCCGGGGGTCGGCGGCGCGGGCGCGCTCCTGCGCGGCCAGCCGGGTGAGGGCGAGGTGGTTGGCGCGGTAGCGCAGTTCGACGGGGGCGCCGTCGAGGTTGCCCAGCACCTCGGGGTACTCGGCGGCGAGCCGCTCGGCCTGCCGCGGGGTCAGCGCGGCGAAGAACGCCGCCACCTCGGCGGGCGGCGTCGTACCCG
This sequence comes from Kitasatospora sp. NPDC002227, assembly GCF_040296285.1. Lineage (NCBI taxonomy): Bacteria > Bacillati > Actinomycetota > Actinomycetes > Kitasatosporales > Streptomycetaceae > Kitasatospora > Kitasatospora sp. NPDC002227. The sequence goes on along the minus strand of NZ_JBEOWY010000008.1, from coordinate 127,480 downwards.
GGTCGGGCAGCCCCGCGGCCCAACTGCCGGGCAGCCCCCTCAGCGGCACCTGCCCCTCCCCGGCGGCCCACCCGCCGGCTCCCGCCACGGCGGTGGCGGCCAGCACCAACGCCGCCACCGCCCTCCCCAGACGCCCGCGCATCCCGTCCTCCTCGTCTCCACGACTGCTTGCGACGGGAGGAAGGTAGGAAGACGACGGCCCCCCGGGCGTCAGACCGGAGGGCCAAGTCGGAGGTAGTACCCGGGTATGACGGACGGGCCGTCAGTTCGCGGGCGTGATCGAATGGCGCGAGGCGAGGCGAGGGGAGCGGGACGTGGACTGGTACGCCGTCCGGTGCGTGTTCGAGTGGACGTCCTGGGAGGGGCGGACCTACGAGGAGCGGATCACGCTCTGGCAGGCCGCCTCGGCCGAGGAGGCGATCGCCCTCGCGGAGGCGGAGGCGCTGACGTACGCGGCCGACAACGGCTTCAGGTACCTGGAACTCGCCCAGTCCTACCACCTGTACGACACCCCGGGTCAGGGCGCCGAGGTGTTCTCACTGCTCCGGGACAGCGGGCTGGAGCCTGAGCAGTACCTCGACGCGTACTTCGACACCGGCGGCGAGCACCTCACTGACCAGGCGTGACCAGGCCGGATTCGTAGGCCAGCACCACGGCCTGGGCGCGGTCGCGCAGGTCGAGCTTGGCGAGGATGCGGCCGATGTGGGTCTTGACGGTCTGTTCGGCGAGGACGAGCCGTTCGGCGATCTGCTGGTTGGACAGGCCCCGGGCGATGAGTTCGAGGACTTCGGTCTCGCGCGGGGTGAGGCCGTTGAGGCGCAGGGCGTCGCGGCGCGGGGCGGGGCGGGTGCGGGCGAAGTCCTCGATCAGGCGGCGGGTGACGGAGGGCGCGAGCAGCGCCTCGCCGGCGGCGACCACGCGGACGGCGGCGATCAGGTCGGCGGGCGGGGCGTCCTTGAGGAGGAAGCCGCTGGCCCCGGCGCGCAGCGCCTCGTATACGTAGTCGTCCACGTCGAAGGTGGTGAGCATCAGCACCTTGGGGCGGCGCGCCGCGGCCGGGTCGAGCAGGCGGCGGGCGGCCTCCAGGCCGTCCATCACCGGCATCCGGACGTCCATCAGGACCACATCCGGGTGGGTGCGCCCGCTGGCCTCCAGGGCCTGGGCGCCGTCTGCGGCGTCCCCGACCACGTCGATGTCGCTCTGGGCGGCGAGCAGCGCGGCGAAGCCGGCCCGGACCATGGCCTGGTCGTCGACGATCAGTACGCGGATGGTCATGCGGTGGGCTCCCCGGGGTGTTCGATCGGCAGGACGGCCGCGACCCGGAAGCCGCCTTCCGGGAGCGGGCCGGTGTCCAGCCTGCCACCCAGCAGGCGGACGCGTTCACGCATCCCCGTCAGCCCGTGCCCGGTGCCACCGGTCTCGACCGCCGGGCCGTCCGTACCGGCGGCGTTGACCACGGTGATCCGCAGTGTCTCGTCCTCGGCGGCCAGCGACACCCAGGTCTGCGCGCCGGGCGCGTGCCGCACCACGTTGGCCAGCGCCTCCTGCACGATCCGGTAGGTGGACAGGCCCACGGCGGGCGGGAGTTCGCCCAGCGCCTCGACCTCGGGGGTGACGGTCAGCTCGGCCCGCACGCCCGCCTGGGCCACCGTCTCGACCAGCCCCGGCAGATCGCCCAGGCCCGGCTGCGGCAGCTTCTCCGAGGTTTCGGAAGCGCTGCGCAGCACCCCGAGCAGGCGCCGCATCTCGGTGAGCGAACCCCGGGCGGCGGCGGCGATCGAGCCGAACTCCTCGACGGCCTCCGGCGGCAGGCCGGTCAGCCGGTACGGCGCGCTGTCGGCCTGCACGGTGATCACCGACATGTGGTGGGCCACCACGTCGTGCAGCTCACGGGCGATCCGGGCCCGTTCCTCGAGCAGGGTGCGCTGCGCCCGCTCGGTCTCGCTGATCGCCTCCTGGGCGCTCAACAGCCGCTGCGCCTCGGCCCGTTCGCGCAGGCTGCCGACGATCAGCAGGGTCACGGCGGAGAGGGCGAGCACCAGCAGGCTGTTGTTGGAGCGGTAGTGCAGGCCGTCGAAGAACAGGGGCAGCCCCAGGCAGCCGGCGGCGGTGGCCAGCCAGACGGCGAACAGCGTGCGGCGGCTCTCCCGCAGGGCCAGCGGCACCATCAGCAGGGTGTAGCCGATGATGCCGGGCACCGACCAGGGCCACCCCGCGTCCGGCGCGTCGTCCTGGACGGCGGTCAGGACACCGGTGAGCAGGTCGGCGGTGCCGACGATCCACCAGGCCGGCAGCGGGCGGCTCACCGAGAGCAGCAGCGGCACGGCCTGCCCGACGGCCAGGCCGCCCGCGAGCGCGGGGGCCAGGTGGTAGTCGTTGCCGAGCACCAGGACACCGGTGGGCAGCAGCGCGGCGGTGGCGGCGACCCCCAGCACGTACGGCAGCAGCCGCAGCCAGCGGCGGGTGCTCGCCGAGAGCAGCACCGACTGGTCGGCGGACGGGCGGAGCAGGGCGCCCAGCAGGGCTCGAAACGTCTGCGGGGCTGTCATGGGGGCCAGCCTAGGAGGCGGGGCGGCCCGCGTCGTGCCACCGGGGTAGCAACCCGGGTCATACCTGGGTAGCACGGCACGGCGACGTCGGTGGCCGCGAATCGAGGCAGGGGGTGGTCGCGGTGGAGCGGCGGAAGGTGATCGGGATCGGGGCCGGGCTGGCGGTGCTGCCCGCCTGGTGGGCGCTGCGCCAGGTGGTGAACGACCCCGGCGGGGGCTGGCACACCGACAGCGCGCCGCTGGAGCGGGCGTTCCCGCTGATCGGCCCGCTGACCGAGGCCCGCTGGGTGAGCAGCCGGGACGACGACCGCGGCGTCCCCGCACCGGAGTTGGTGATCTCGGGCCTGGCCCGGCTGGCCCCCGGCGGTCTCGACCGGCTGACGGCGGCGCACCCCTTCGAGGCCGCCCGGCCACCGGCGGAGTTCACCTCCTGGTTCGAGCAGCCGCTCAAGGGCCAGGGCCCGAAGGACCCGCAGTGGATCCGCTCGCCCTACCTCGACCGGGACGGCAGCGGCCCGGCCGTCAAGCTGTGGTTCGACCGCCGTAGCTCCACCGTCCGCTTCTGGGCCCTGAACCCGTACGGCTGAGGCCTGTCCGGCCGATCGCGCCGGACCGGCCTCAGCCGCGCCAGCGGCCGGTCAGGGCCGGGCCGAGCTGGTCGAAGTGGCGTTCGATCAGCTGGATCATCGACTCGGGCCCGCCGGTGCCGGCGGTGTCGGCCTCGGCGCTCCAGGAGAGGTGGGCGCTGCGCAGGACGCCGCTGAAGACGGCGGCCATCACGCGGGGGCGCAGGTCCTCGGCCGGGTCGAGGCCCTCGCGCTCGGCCAGGATGCCGGTGACGACCAGCTCCTGCTCGGTGATGCGGCGCAGGTGGGCGGCGAGCAGGGTCGGGGTGGTCTCGATCAGCTGGATGAGCTCGAGCGCCGTGGTGATGGTGCTCGCGCCGCCTTCGGGGGCGGCGCCCAGCTCGCGCCAGGTCAGCACGATGGCGTTGCGCAGCGCCTGGATCGGGGTCTCGGCGGCGGGGCGGGCCCGCAGGTGCGCGATGAAGTGGTCCTCGGCCTCGGCGAGGACGGCGAGTGCGACCTCGTCCTTGTTGGCGAAGTAGCGGAAGAAGGTGCGCTGCGAGACGTCCACGGCGGCGGCGATCTCGTCCACGGTGGTGTGCGCGTAGCCCTGGACCAGGAAGAGCTGGTGGGCGGCCTCGACCAGGGCGTCCCGGGTGCGGCGCTTCTTGCGTTCGCGCAGGCCGAGGGCAGGGCCGAGAACGGCGCCGGGGTGGACGGGGTCCGTGAGCCGCGCGGTCATGGCGAGGGGCCTTCCGACGTGGGTGTGTCGTGGTCAACTCTAGCGTTCTGACATATGTCAGCCATTAGCAGAAGACAGTGTTTGCCGAATGTCAGGCACTGACATATTGTCCTTCGAGAGTGGCGCCCGTCCGGCCGGACGACTCGTGGGGACGGGTGGGCCGGGGCGCCACTCCCCAGTCCTGTACTCCCGGAGGGCCCCAGCCATGAGTCAGTCCGTCCAAGCCCGCAAGGCCCCGGCCCCGGCCGGGCCCGCCGGGGGCAGCAGCCTCAAGGGACACCCCTGGCTGACGCTGCTCACCGTCGCCGTCGGCGTCATGATGGTCGCCCTCGACGGCACCGTCGTCGCCATCGCCAACCCGGTCATCCAGACCGACCTCAAGGCCTCGCCCGCCGACATCCAGTGGGTCACCAGCGGCTACCTGCTCGCGCTCGCGGTCTTCCTGATCACGGCAGGCAAGATCGGTGACCGGTTCGGCCACAAGAGCACCTTCCTGGTCGGCGCGGCGGGCTTCGCCGCCACCTCGGCGGCGATCGGCTTCGCCACCAACATCCAGACCGTGATCGCCTTCCGGGTGCTGCAGGGCCTGTTCGGCGCGCTGCTGCAGCCCGCCGCGCTCGGTCTGCTGCGCGGGGCCTTCCCGGTCGAGAAGCTGAACATGGCGATCGGCATCTGGGCCGGCGTCATCGGCGCCTCCACCGCCGCCGGGCCCATCGTCGGCGGCCTGCTGGTCGAGCACGTCAGCTGGCAGTCGGTCTTCTTCATCAACATCCCGGTCGGCCTGATCGCCCTGGCGCTGGGCCTGTGGATCCTGCGCGACGTCCGGGCCGAGAACGCCGCGAAGTCCTTCGACATCCCGGGCATCCTGCTGCTCTCGGCCGCGATGTTCATGCTGGTCTGGGGCATCATCAAGGCCCCGACCTGGGGCTGGGGAGACGCCAGCACCCTGCTCTTCCTCGGCGGCGCGATCCTCGCGCTGATCGCCTTCGCGTTCTGGCAGACGAAGGCGAAGGAGCCGCTCATCCCGCTCAGCCTGTTCCGCTCGGTGCCGCTCTCGGCGGGCACCCTGCTGATGGTCCTGATGGCCTTCGCCTTCTTCGGCGCGATCTTCTTCGTCACCTTCTACCTGCAGAACGTGCACGCCATGACGCCCGTCCAGGCCGGCGTCCACCTGCTGCCGATGACCGGCATGATGATCATCGGCGCCCCGGCCGCCGGTGCGGCGATCGGCAAGGTCGGCCCGCGGATCCCGATCGTGGTCGGCATGCTGCTCACCACCACCGCGATGTACGGGATGTCCACCCTGGACACCGACTCGGGCACCGGCGTGATGTCGCTCTGGTTCGTGCTGATGGGCCTGGGCATCAGCCCGGTCATGGTCGGCGCCACCGAGGTCATCGTCGGCAACGCGCCGCTGGAGCTGTCCGGCGTCGCGGGCGGGCTGCAGCAGGCCGCGATGCAGGTCGGCGGCAGCCTGGGCACCGCCGTGCTCGGCGCCGTGATGGCTTCCAAGGTCAGTTCGGTGCTGCCCGGCAACCTCACCGCCGTCGGCCAGGCCCTGCCGCCCGGCCCGCAGGGCGAGGGCCTCAAGCAGGCCGCCCAGCTCGGCCTCACCCCGCCGCTTCCCCCGGGCACCCCGGCCGCCGTCTCCGAGGGCCTCTCCACCGCGATCCACCACTCCTTCGTGAGCGGCATGTCGATGGCCTTCGCCGTGGCCGCGGTCGTCGCCTTCGCGGCGGCGGTGCTCGGCCTGCTCACCAAGCGCGGGACGACGGACGCGGGCCCGGCCGTCCACATCTGACGCCTCCCGCCACTACTGACGCGCCGTCCGGTCCCGTGCCGGGTCATGTGGGTGCTTTGGATCTGTCCGTTGCTGCTGCCTGAGCACTCCCCGCCAACGGCTGCGGCAACAGGAGCGGAGCGTCACTGTCCGCACAGCCAGGAGTGCGGCCGGAGGGGGTACGCCCCTCCGGTCGCACTCCTGCATGACGAAGCCACTCAGCATCAAGCCGTTCGTCCCCCACGGCCACTCCCCTTGCCTCAGCCTGGGACCCGCTCACCAGCCCCACCACGGTCGCGCACCCGGGGCTGCCGGCACGCCCTGACGGCATCCTCAACCCTGCGGGCGAGGGTGTCTCCCGCAGATCAGCCCGTAGGCGGGGGCGACCTACGCGCACGTCCACCAGGCCCGCGGCTACTTCCTCTCCGCGTCTGCGACCAGCTGCTCGGCGACATCGTGCGGTACTTCGGCATAGGAGTGAAAGCGCATCGTCCAGCTCGCCCGCCCCGCCGTCCTGCCCGCGAGGTCGCCGGTGTAGCCGAGCAGCCCGGACACGGGCACCAGGGCCTTCACGACCCGGCCAGCGGCGTACTCCTCCCGCGCCTGGACCTCGCCGCGGCGGGAGCCTAGGTCGGCGATGACGTCCCCCAAACAGTCCTCGGGTGTGCTGACCTCCACGGCCATCACCGGCTCGACGAGTACCGGGTCGGCCTGGCGCACGGCCTCCCGGAGAGCCCTTGATCCGGCTTCCCGGCAGGCGACTTCGGAGGAGTGGACCTCGTGGAAGAGGCCGCCGAGCAGCGTGACGCGCACGCCGATCACCTCACAACCGGCGATGACGCCGACCTGCATCGTGTTCTGGCAGCCGGCGTCGACCGAAGGGACGTACTCCGCCGGAATTCCACCACCGGCGAGGCTCGTGAACTCGTACCGGGCGCCGTCAAGGGCGGTCGGCTCGATGCCGATCCGCACCCGGGCGTACTGATCGGCGCAGCCGGTCTGCTTGCGGTGGGTGTACTCGACGCACTCGACGGCCCTGCGGATGGTCTCGCGGTAGGCGACCTGCGGCCTGCCGACGTTGGCCCCGACCTGGAACTCGCGCTCCAGGCGGCCGACAAGGACCTCGAGGTGCTGTTCGCTCATGCCGCCGATGAAGGTCTGGCACGTCTCCTCGTCCGTGTGGACCCGGAAGGAGGCCTCCTCCTTGGAAAGGTGTGCGAGCGCGACGCCGAGCCGTTCCTGGTCGGCCTTCGACCGGGGTTCGACGGTGACCTGGAGAACCGGAGCGGAGTTGCCCACGGGCTCCAGAACCACCGGCTGTATGCGGTCGGACCGCGTCCCACCGTTGAACGTGTTGTTCGGACCCATGACGGCGACGATAGCGCCGGCGCCCGCCAGGAGTGGACGGCCGGGCCGTCACCTTCGGCCGCGCGGACGGAACGGCCAGCCCCGAGAACCGGTTGGACGGTCCCGCACCGAGCGTGGGATCTTGGCGGATCATGTGCCGGCCCGGAGGCGCGCCGGGCAGCCTGCGCGACCCCAGACCGTACGTCGACAGCACGGGGCCGCGCGACTTTTCGACGCCGACCGCGACACCGAGAGAGATCAACGACTCCACATGGACATCACCACCACGTTCGGGCTGACCGAGACCGACTTCCGCAGAGCGATACGCAACAGCCCTGCTGCCCGCACACTGTCGGCATTCGGGGTCCTGTTCCTGCTGATGAGTCTGCTCAAGCTCGTCGTCGATGCGGAGCCGAATCTCTGGTGGATGGCCTTCGGCCCCGGGCTCCTGGCCTACACCGAGCTCGCCGTCGTCCGCCAGGCCACCAGGAAGAGCGCTCCGCTGCTCGCCGAGCCCTGGACCGTACGGATCACCGAGCAGAACTACGGCCTCAGCACCGCCGTCAGCCAGGCCGAGGTCACGTGGAGCGCGTACCGCCAGGTGACCTCCCGGTCCGGCTTCTGGTACCTGCAGCAGACCAACAGAGCCGTCTCCTTCCTCCCCCAGCACGCCTTCGACGAGGCGCAACTCGCCCAGGTGTCGGCCTTCTTCGCCGACCGGCTGCCGCCGCTCAAGCGCCCCTGGTACCTCCCGTTCTCGTGACCGCGGCACAGTCGGCGGCCCGGCCCGGCCCGGCCCGGCCCGGCCCGGTTCGGGGAACAGTCAGGCGGAACGCCGCGGGCTGGGGTCCGAACCCGCAGAAGCGAGGCGGCGCGTCGTACGGTCGGCCAGCGCGAGCATGCTCAGGCCGAACATCGCGACGCCCAGCGGGAGATGGACGGCGGGGACGTGCGCGACACCGAGGACGACCTGGACCGAGGCGAGGGCCAGGAAGCCGACGGCCTGCCACACCGGGCGGGCCGGGCCGCCGCCCGGCTTCCAGGCCAGCACCGCCGCCAGGACGTACAGCATCGACGCGCCGTACATCACCCGGGCGCCGATGCCGTGCAGCGTCTCGCCGTACGAGGCGGTGAGCAGCAGTCCGGCGGAGACGGCCTGCAGGAAGATGGTCAGGGTCTGCAGGGCTATGGCGAACTGCAGGAAACGGGCGCTCATGTCGGGGCCTTTCGGTCGGTCGGTAAGGTCTCACCGACCCGACGACACGGGGCTGCGAAAGGTAAGGCGGGGGCGATGGGGGCGAGGGCCGACGAGGTGGCCGGTGAGCGGGGGCAGCTGATCAACATCGCCTACCGGCTGCTCGGTTCGCTGACCGAGGCCGAGGACGCCGTACAGGAGGCGTACGCCCGCTGGTACGCGCTGGCGGCCCCGCGGCGGGCGGAGATCGCGGCCCCGGGGGCGTGGCTGACCACGGTGACCGGGCGGATCTGCCTGGATGTGCTCGGCTCGGCCCGGGCCCGCCGGGAGCGGTACGTCGGCGCGTGGCTGCCCGAGCCGCTGCCCGAACCGGCCGATCTGGCCGACCAGGTGGTGCTGGACGAGTCGGTGAGCATGGCCTTCCTGGTCGTGCTGGAAGCGATGACGCCCGCCGAGCGGGTGGCCTTCGTCCTGCACGACGTCTTCCGTTACCCCTTCGCCGAGATCGCCGCCGTGCTCGGCCGCACCCCGGCGGCCTGCAAGCAACTGGCCTCCAGCGCCCGCCGTCGGGTGCCCGCCCCCGCCGCCCCGGCGGCCGGGCAGACGGAGGCAGTGCGCGGGCTCAAGCAGGCCTGGGAGGCGAAGAACATCGCGGCCCTGGTCGGGCTGCTCGACCCCGCCGCCGTCCTGACCGCCGACGGCGGCGGGCTGGCGGGCGCGGCGCTGCGCCCGGTCGAGGGCGGCGCGCTCATCGCGCAGTACATGGTTGCCGTGGTCGACCGGGCGCCGGGGCTGGAGCTTCTGGAGCGTACGGTCAACGGCCGCCCGGGCTTGGTCGCCTGCCGGGACGGCGTGGTGCTGACGGTGGCCGCTTTCGACCTGACGGGAGAGGGCCGGATCAGCCGGATCTGGGTGGTCCGCAACCCGGAGAAGCTCAGGGTGTGGTCCGCCAACCAGCCATCTGTGCCTGGAAGGTGGGGCAGGTGACGATGTCCTGCCGGCTGCACCGCAGGGCGTGCTCCAGGAGCTGGTGGGCGTGGTCGAGGTCGGTGCGCAGTTGCTCGATCTCGGCGAGTTTGGTGCGGATCATCGCGGCTCGCCGGGGCTGGTCCTCCTGGAACTCCCGGATCTGGGCGAGGGTGAGCCCGGCCTGCTGGCACTTGCGGAGCAGGACGATCCGCCCGGCGGCCTCCGCCGGGTAGCGGCGTTGGCCGCTGTGGCGTTCGGGCGCCGGCAGCAGGCCGTGGCGCTCCCAGTACCGGATCGCGGAGGCGGGCACCCCGGTCAGTTCGGCCAGTCGACCGATCGTCATCAGCACTTCGTTCCTCCTGGCCCTGTGCCGTCGCTTGACTTGAACCATAGTTCAAGTCGGAGGCTTGCGGTCAGCGGGACGGCGGCGCAACAGGGCCGCCGACCAGGAGACTTGGAGGTGCTGCGATGGCAGGCACAGTTGAACCGAAGGATCTGGCCGACCAACTCGTGGAGGCGGCACGGCAGCTCTTCGTCGCCGGGGTGATGTCGCACTCCGGCCACGCCAACCTGAGCGTGCGGCTCGACACCGGGCGGTTCCTGCTCTCCCCGGGGTGGGTGCGCGACCTGCGGCCCGAGCAGTTGGCGACCCTCAGCCTCGAGGGGGAGGTCCTGGACGGCGAACTGCGCGCCGCCGGAGCCGAGATCATCGCGATGCACGCCGCCGTCTACCGCGCCCGCCCGCAGGTGGGAGCGGTGATCCACACCCACTCGCCGGCCGCGACGGCCTTCGCGGTGGCCCACCGGCCGCTACCGTGCCGCACCGAGCCGATGCTCCGCTTCGGGCAGGCCGAGGAGGTGCCGGTGGTGCCCTGGGGGCCGCGCGGGTCGGACGTCTCGGTCCGGGGCGTCGCCGAGGTGCTGGAGCAGCGCCCGACCACGTCCGCGGTGCTGCTCGCCAACCACGGCCTGCTGGTCTTCGGCCCGGACGCCGCGGCCGCCGCCCTGCTCGTGACGGCGATCGAGGAGAGCGCCGAGGCGGAGATCGCGGCGAAGGCGCTCGGCGGGGCCGTGGACTTCCCCGACGGCGCCCTGGAAGCGGTCCGCGCGTCGATGGCCCGGGCCGCCCGATGACCCACGACGAGAACACCGCGCGCGCCGAAACCCTCCGGGACCGCTACCGCGAGACCCTGGGCGCCGTCCCGCACGGCGCGGAGGAGCGGCTGCAGGTGGCCCAGGCGCTCGGCCGGCTCCACACGGAGGAGGCCTTCATGGCGCTGCGGCACATCGTGCTGACCGACAGCCCGCTCGGCGCCCGAGTCCAACAGCTCGTCCACTTCGGCCAGTTGCTGGCCCTCGGCCGCCCGGGCCCGGCCCGGATCCACGCCATCGGCGCCCTGCACGCGGGCGCGGAGCTCGCCGAGCTGGCCGGGGTGGCCGAGACAGCCCTGATCACCTCGGGCACCCCGGCCTACGCGCTCGGCATCGAGATCGTCGCGGAACTCCTTCGGAGTGCCGAAGGGTTCAGCGCTGCGCCGTGAAGACGTGGGCGACGGCGCCGCCGCTGAAGGCGGTGGTGCTGCTCGGCGTGAGGGTGAGCGGGGCCTCGAAGAGCCGCTCACCGCCGCCGAGGACGACCGGGTGGACGATCAGCCGGTACTCGTCGATCAGCCCGGTGGCGACCAGGGCCCTGGCCAGCCGGGCCCCGCCGTGGGCGAGCAGGTACCCGCCGGTGTGCTCCTGCTTGAGCCGGGTGACGGCCTCCGCGAGGCCCCCGCCGACGATGGTCGTCCCGCCCCACCCGGCGGTCCTGAGCGAATCGGAGAACACCACCTTGGGGATCTCGTTCATCGGCTCGGCGAACGGCCCGGCGGCGGTGGGCCAGTAGGCGGCCATCGCCGCGTACGTGGTGGCACCCATGAGGTGCGCACCGGCCTTGCGCACGGTCTCCACCACCCAGGCGAGCGAGTCGGCGGAGCCCCCTGCCGCGATCCAGTCGCCGCTGCCGTCCGCCGGTGCGACGTAACCGTCGAGCGACACGGACATCTTGAGTACCAGTTCGGCCATGCTTCTCTCCCCGGGCGGACGGTGCGTCAGCTCCATGGTGGGGCCCGCCACTGTCAGCCGGGGGCTGGAAGACGGACCTCAGGCCCGGACGGCGGCCAGGATGCGGGCGGTGACCAGGGCCGGGGCGTCGGTGGGCAGGGCGTGGCCGGCGCCGGGGACCAGTTCGGTCCGGGCGGCCGGGCAGTGGGCGGCGAGGCGGGCGGCCACGGCGGGCGAGTCGTGCAGGGCGCTGCGCTCGCCGAGGAGGACCTGGACGGGGACCGGAAGGCCGCTCAGCTCCTCGTCGGTCAGGGCGGACGGGACGGGCAGGGCGCGGCGGAAGCCCGTCGAGGCCCGCATCAGGGTCATCAGCTCGGTCTCCAGGATCGCGCTGTTGCCGACCAGCCGGGCCAGCCGGGGGCGCAGCGCGCGCGGGGCCAGGGCGGCCAGGCCGCCGGCGACGACCCAGCCGTAGAAGCGGCGGTCGAGCGGGGCCAGCCCGGCCGGTTCGACCAGGGTGAGACCGGCCACCCGGGGGCCGGGGTGGTGCAGCTGGTGGCTGAGGGCCAGCCAGCCGCCGTAGGAGCAGCCGACCAGGTGGGCACCGGTCACGTCCAGCGCGGTGAGCAGCTCGTCCAGCCAGGCCGCGCCCGCCCGGCCGTCGGCGATCGGGGCGCGCTGCACGCTGGCGCCCGGCTCGCCCACGGTGTCCACGGCGATCACCCGGTGCTCGCGGCTCAGCTCGGCCAGGTACCGGTGCCACATCAGGGAGTTGCCGCCCGAGCCGGGGAGCAGCACGATCGGCCCGCCCCGGGCCGGGCCGCAGAGGTACGCCCGGGTGGTGCCGTAGGAGGTCGGCAGGTCGAGGGCGGTGTGCCCGCCCGGCCACAGCTGCGCCAGCGCCCGCTCGTACGCCGCCGTGAAACGGGCCCGGGCCTGGTCGTTCCTGAATTCGCCGATTCGCATGATACATCTGTATCACAGCATGATACGGGTGTACCAGAGAGCGAGGAGGCGGCAGGATGGCCGCGCAGGTCGACCATGAGGAGCGCCGGCGGCAGATCGCCGAGGCGCTGCTGCGGATCGCCGACACCCAGGGGCTGCAGTCGGCGAGCATGCGGGCGGTCGCGGCCGAGGCCGGGGTCTCGCTGCGGCTCGTGCAGTACTACTTCTCGACCAAGGAAGGGCTCCTGATGGACGCCCTGGCCCGGCTCGGCGGCCAGCTGCAGGCCCGGATGGCGAGCTGGATCAGCGCGGCGGGCGACCCGCCCACCCCGCGCGCCATGATCACGGCGGTGCTCTCCTGCATCCTGCCGACCGACCCGGAGAGCCGCCGGATCACCCGGACCTACGCCGCGTACTACACCCTGGTGCTCAGCGACCCGGCGCTGGCCGAGCAGCACGTCACCGCCCAGCCCGACCTGCTCGAGGGCTTCCTCGCCAAGCAGCTGCGCGCCGCCCAGGAGGCCGGTGAGGCCGACCCCCGCCGCAATCCGGAGCTGACCGCCGCCGGGCTGCTGGCCATGGTCAACGGGCTCGGCTCCAGCGTGCTCGGCGGCCAGCGGGACGGGGAGGCGGCGCTGGCCGTGCTCGGGTACCACCTCGACGAGCTGTTCGCCCGGCCCGGGCCGAGACTTGAGGTATGAACGGCGGGCGGTTACTGGCCGGGCGGTATCGCTTGGGGGAGCGGCTCGGCAGTGGCGGAATGGGCACGGTCTGGGTGGCCCGGGACGAGCTGCTCGACCGCGAGGTGGCGGTGAAGGAGCTGAGCGCCTCGGGGGTGCCGGAGAGCGAACTCCCGGCCCTGCAGAGCCGGATGCAGCAGGAGGCGCGGGCCGCCGCCCGGATCAAGCACCCCGGCGTGATCACCATCCACGACGTGCTCGAACAGGACGGCCGCCCGTGGATCGTGATGGAGCGGATCGACGGCCGCTCGCTCGCCGAGGTGATCGCCACCGAGGGCACCCTGCTCCCGCGCGACGCCGCCGGGATCGGCGCCCAGCTGGTGCTGGCGCTGGCCGAGGCGCACCGGCTCGGCGTGCTGCACCGGGACGTGAAACCGGCCAACGTGCTGCTCGAGCGCGGCGGCCGGGCCGTGCTCACGGACTTCGGCATCGCCCGGCTGGAGGGCACGCCCGGGCTGACCCGCACCGGGGACATCGTCGGCTCGCCCGACTACATCGCCCCCGAGCGGGCGATGGGCCACCGCCCCGGCCCGGAGTCCGACCTCTGGTCGCTGGGCGCCACGCTGTACGCGGCGGTCGAGGGCGACTCGCCGTTCCACCGCACCACCACCCTGAGCACCCTGCAGGCCGTGATCACCGACCCCCTGCCCCCGCCCCGCCACGCGGGCGCCCTCACCCCCGTCCTCGAGGCCCTGCTCCGCAAGGATCCGGCCGAACGCCCCACCGCCACCGAGGCCCACCAGGACCTGCTCGCCGTCTCCGCCGCCCGCACCTCCGGCACGGCCCTGCACCCCGTCACCGAACGGGCCGCCACGCCACCGACCGAGTACCCGCTCCCCGCCCCGCCGTCGGCACCCCCGCCCGCACCACCCCGGCGCCGGCGGACCGGCCTGATCGCCGCCGCGGCGGCCCTGGCCGCCCTGCTGGTCGGCGGTGTCGCCTTCGCGGTGGTCAACAGCGGCAGCTCCGCCAAGCAGCCGACGGCCGCCGCCACGGTCACCGTCCAACCGAGCCCGACGCCGACACCGACGCCCAGCCCCACGCCGACCCCGGCACCCACCCCCACCCCCGCACCCACCGCCACCGTGCAGGTGACCCAGACCGTCCAGCTGCCGCAGGCCCCCGTGCAGCCCACCGTCCAGGCCGCCCCCGCCGGCTACCGCTGGGTGGACGACCCGGCCGGGTTCCGGGTGGCCGTACCGCAGGGCTGGACGCGCAGCGAGGCGAGCGGCCAGATCGACTACTCGCCGGACGGCGGTACGCACCTGCTGCGGTTCGGCCTCACCCCGGCGGCCGCCCAGAGCTCGCTCGCGCACTTCCAGCAGCTGGAACAGACCGTCGGCACCCTGCCCGACTACACCCGCCTGGTGCTCGACCCGAACACCTACCAGGGCCGCGCCGCCGCCCTCTGGGAGTTCAGTTGGACGGACACCCAGCGCGGCCCCCGCGTCGCCGCCGACGAGGCCTACATCGCCGGGAACGGCACCGAGTACGCCGTCTACCTGAGCGTCCCCGCCGCCGACTGGACCCAGGGCCAGCAGACCTTCGCCACCGTCCTGGACAACTTCGCCCCGAAATGACCGAAGGGCCCGGCGTGCCGGGCCCTTCGGTCATTTCGGGGCAGCTCAGGCGTCGCCGCCCGCCGCACCCGGGTCGGCCGCGGCCACGTCCAGGAGCTGGTAGCGGTCGACGGCCTCCTTCAGCGCGTGGCGGTCGATCTTGCCCTGCTTGGCGAGCTCGGTGAGCACGCCGAGCACCACCGACTGCGCGTCGATGTGGAAGAAGCGGCGCGCCGCACCACGGGTGTCGGCGAAGCCGAACCCGTCGGCACCGAGCGACTGGTACTGGCCCGGCACCCAGCGCGAGATCTGGTCCGGCACGGCCCGCATCCAGTCGGAGACGGCCACGAACGGGCCCTCGGCGCCGGTCAGCTTCTGCGTCACGTACGGGACGCGCTGCGGCTCCTCGGGGTGCAGGAGGTTGAACTCCTCCGCCTCGACGGCGTCGCGGCGCAGCTCGTTCCAGGAGGTCGCGGACCAGACGTCGGCCTTGACGTTCCACTCCTCGGCGAGGATGCGCTGGGCCTCCAGGGCCCACGGCACCGCCACGCCGGAGGCGAGGATCTGGGCCGGGATCTGGCCGGCGGTCGCCGGGGCGTACCGGTGGATGCCCTTGAGGATGCCCTCGACGTCCACGTTCTCGGGCTCGGCCGGCATCTTGATCGGCTCGTTGTAGACCGTCATGTAGTAGAAGACGTCCTCGCCGTGCGGGTGCTCGGCGGAGGAGCCGTACATGCGGCGCAGACCGTCCTGCATGATGTGCGCGATCTCGAAGCCGTACGCGGGGTCGTACGCGACGACGCCCGGGTTGGTCGAGGCGAGCAGCAGCGAGTGGCCGTCGGCGTGCTGCAGGCCCTCACCGGTCAGGGTGGTGCGGCCGGCGGTGGCGCCGATCACGAAGCCGCGGGCCAGCTGGTCGGCCATCTGCCAGAACTGGTCACCGGTGCGCTGGAACCCGAACATCGAGTAGAAGACGTAGACCGGGATCAGCGGCTCGCCGTGCGTCGCGTAGGACGAACCGGCGGCGATCAGCGAGGCGGTGCAGCCGGCCTCGGAGATGCCGTCGTGCAGCATCTGGCCGGTCGGCGACTCCTTGTAGGCCAGGAGCAGGTCGCGGTCGACCGACTCGTAGGTCTGGCCCAGCGGGTTGTAGATCTTCGCCGAGGGGAAGAGCGAGTCCATGCCGAAGGTGCGGTACTCGTCGGGCGCGATCGGCACGAAGCGGTTGCCGATGCCCTTGTCCCGCATGAGGTCCTTGAGCACCCGGACGAACGCCATGGTGGTGGCGATGGTCTGGTTGCCCGAGCCCTTCTTGACGGCCTTGTACGCGTCGTCGCCCGGGAGCTCCAGCTGGCGCGGCCGCACCTTGCGGGTGGGCACGTAACCGCCCAGCTCGCGCCGGCGGTCGTGCATGTACTGGATCTCTTCGGAGTCCTTGCCCGGGTGGTAGTAGGGCGGGTAGCCCTCGTCGAGCTGCTTGTCCGTGATCGGCAGGTGCAGGCGGTCGCGGAAGCGCTTGAGGTCCTCGACCGTCAGCTTCTTCATCTGGTGCGTCGCGTTGCGGCCCTCGAAGTTGGGGCCCAGCGTCCAGCCCTTGACGGTCTGGGCGAGGATCACGGTCGGCTGGCCGACGTGCTCGCGCGCCGCCTTGAAGGCCGCGTACACCTTGGCGTGGTCGTGACCGCCGCGGCCCAGGTGCTGGATCTGCTTGTCGGTCATGTTCTCGACCATGGCGCGCAGGCGCAGGTCGCCGCCGAAGAAGTGCTCGCGGATGTACGCGCCGGTCTCGGTGGCGTACGTCTGGAACTGGCCGTCGACGGTGGTGTTCATCTTGTTCACCAGCACGCCGTCGCGGTCCTGGGCGAGCAGCGGGTCCCAGCTGCGGTCCCAGATGAGCTTGATGACGTTCCAGCCGGCGCCGCGGAACTGCGACTCCAGCTCCTGGATGATCTTGCCGTTGCCGCGGACCGGGCCGTCGAGGCGCTGCAGGTTGCAGTTGACGACGAAGGTCAGGTTGTCCAGGCCCTCACGGGCGGCCAGGGAGAGCTGGCCGAGCGACTCGGGCTCGTCCATCTCGCCGTCGCCGAGGAAGGCGTAGACGTGCGACTGGGAGGTGTCCTTGATGCCGCGGTGCTCCAGGTACCGGTTCATCCGGGCCTGGTAGATCGCACCGAGCGGGCCGAGGCCCATCGAGACGGTGGGGAACTCCCAGAAGTCCGGCATCAGCCGCGGGTGCGGGTAGCTGGAGAGGCCGTACGGCGCCTTGGACTTCTCCTGCCGGAAGGCGTCGAGCTGCTGCTCGGAGAGCCGGTCCAGGAGGAAGGCGCGGGCGTAGATGCCGGGGGAGGCGTGGCCCTGGAAGAAGATCTGGTCGCCGGACTCGCCGTCCGCGTCCTTGCCCCGGAAGAAGTAGTTGAAGCCCACGTCGTACAGGGACGCGGAGGAGGCGAAGGTGGCGATGTGCCCGCCGACGCCGATGCCCGGGCGCTGCGCCCGGGAGACCATCACGGCCGCGTTCCAGCGGGTCGCGTTCAGGACCTTGCGCTCGATCTCCTCGTTGCCGGGGAAGAACGGCTCGTCCTTGGTGGCGATGGTGTTGACGTAGTCCGTGCTGCGCATCTCGGGCACGGCGACACGCTTCTCGCGGGCGCGCTCGATCAGGCGGAGCATCAGGTAACGGGCGCGCTCGCGCCCCCGCTCGTCAATGGCCGCGTCGAGCGACTCCAGCCATTCCGCGGTCTCCTCGGGATCGAAGTCCGGGACCTGACTCGGAAGGCCGCCAATGATGATCGGGTTGCGATCTGATCCGGAAGCCACGCTGTTCCTTCACTGTCGGTCGTAACTGAGGTGTGTCGCGCCGCCTCCATCGTCTACCGCTGCTCGGAGATCCGTCATCTCTACCGATCGGTAACCGCACCGGGTGCTGCAAAACCGGGTACTACAAGGAGGTGGTCCGACCTTTACCTGAGGTTGTTCAGGCGCTCGACCAGCCGATGGCGGCCGGTCGAGGTGAGGGCCAACAGGAGACTCTACGCCCGCGAGGGTGCAGCCCCCGAATGGCGTTCGCATATCGGTCAGCTGTCCGGTCCGCCACGGTCGGGCCACAGGTCGGCATCCGCAGCATCACGGAGGCATACAGAAAAGGGCAAATCGGTGTGATTCACGGCACACCACTCGGCGTGTCCGGCCCTGTGGCGTCAACCTTTGGGTGGGATCGGGGAGCGGGTACTTGCGCGAACCGCCACTCCCGTGTGGACTACGGCCAAGCCTCGGCATGATGCCGAGCCGAATACTGGAGGTTATTCCCGTGAGCGCGACCGCGGACCCCGCGGACAAGTCCAACCCGGCGCACCGTCTCGGCTTCACCGCCGGGCAGGTCATCCAGGAGCTCGGGTACGACGAAGACTGTGACCAGGAGCTGCGTGAGGGCGTCGAGGACGTCACCGGCACCGAACTCGTCGACGAGGACTACGACGACGTCGCAGACGGCGTCCTGCTGTGGCACCGCGAGGAGGACGGGGATCTCACCGATGCCCTCGTCGACGCCCTGGACTACCTGGCCGACGGCGGCCTGATCTGGCTGCTGACCCCCAAGACGGGCCGTGACGGGCACGTCGAGGCGCACGAGATCGCCGAGGCCGCCCAGACGGCCGGTCTCTCGCAGACCAGCTCGGTGGCCGTGGCCAAGGACTGGGCCGGCACCCGCCTGGCCTCCCCGAAGGCCGCCAAGACCGGCAAGCGCTGAGCGCTCGAAGAGCCTGTCGGCCGAGCCCCGCCGGAGCCTGCTCCGGCGGGGCTCGGCCGTCTTCGGCCGGAATGAATGTTCATTCCGGGGTCGTCTCCGGTCGTCTCCGCCCGCCAGGCCTGGAATGAATGTTCATTCCGGAGGCCGCGTTCACTCACGGCGAATCGGGGCGCCACGCGGGCTTGCCTCTCCGCCACGCGGGCCCGCCTCACCCGTTCGGCGGATTCGGCCGGAACTGATGCGAGGATGCCCCTAGCGGCAAGGGCCGCGGCACCTGCGTAGGAAGGCTCCACCCCCTATGGCGATCGAGGTCGGCACCCAGGCTCCGGACTTCGAGCTGAAGACCCAGCACGGCGAGCTGGTCCGGCTCTCCGACTTCGCGGGGGAGCAGCACGTCCTGCTGGTCTTCTATCCGTACGCCTTCACCGGCGTCTGCACCGGTGAGGTCGGCGCGCTCCAGCGGGCGCTGCCGGGCCTGCAGAACGACTCGGTCCAGCTGCTGGCGCTCTCCTGCGACTCGCCCTTCACGCTGCGGGTCTTCGCCGAGCAGGAGGGCCTGGGGTTCCCGCTGCTCTCCGACTTCTGGCCGCACGGCGCGGCGGCCCGCGCCTACGGCGTGTTCGACGAGACGAAGGGCTGCGCGGTGCGGGGCAGCTTCGTGATCGACAAGGCCGGGGTGGTGCGCTGGTCGGTGGTCAACGGCCTCCCGGACGCCCGGGACGTCGAGGAGTACCTGACCGCCCTCGCGGCTCTCTGAGCGCCTGCCCTCCGTTCCGGGGAACCCTGCCCTACGATCGGGCCGTTGACAGGACACCAGCGGCATTTGGAGGACCAGTGGGAGTCAGCCTGAGCAAGGGTGGCAACGTCTCGCTCACCAAGGAGGCGCCCGGGCTCACCGCCGTGGTCGTCGGCCTCGGCTGGGACGTGCGGACCACCACCGGCACCGACTTCGACCTCGACGCGAGCGCACTGCTCTGCAACGAGGGCGGCAAGGTCGGCTCGGACGGGAACTTCGTCTTCTTCAACAACCTCAAGAGCCCGGACGGCTCGGTCGAGCACACCGGGGACAACCTCACCGGTGAGGGCGAGGGCGACGACGAGGCGATCAAGGTCAACCTGGCCGCCGTGCCGGCCGACGTGGCGAAGATCGTCTTCCCGGTCTCGATCTACGACGCCGAGGCCCGGAACCAGAACTTCGGCCAGGTCCGCAACGCTTTCATCCGCGTGGTGAACCAGGCCAACAACCAGGAGATCGCCCGCTACGACCTCTCCGAGGACGCCTCCACCGAGACGGCCATGGTCTTCGGCGAGCTCTACCGCAACGGCGCGGAATGGAAGTTCCGCGCCATCGGGCAGGGCTACGCCTCGGGTCTGCGCGGGATCGCGCAGGACTTCGGGGTCAACGTCTGACGCTCGGTCGTCAACGTCTGACGCTTGGTCTGGGGCCGGGGCCGGGGAAGACCATCTTCCCGGGCCCCGGCCCTCTGCATGCCCACGGCCCCCCACCTGCCGCTTCGCCCCGCCGACACGGGCGGAGTTCAGCAAGTTCAGCGGGGCGGTAAGCGCCCGCTGGGGGTCGTGGGGGCATACACATTGGGTTATTACATCCCCGGCTACGGGGGAACGGAGGACGTACAACCATGAGTGTCACGCTCGCGAAGGGCGGGAACGTCTCGCTGACCAAGGCCGCGCCGAACCTCACCCAGGTTCGGATCGGGCTGGGTTGGGACGCCCGGTCGACCACCGGTGCCCCCTTCGACCTCGACGCCAGTGCACTGCTGTGCAGCGGCGGGAAGGTGATGGGCGACGAGTACTTCGTCTTCTACAACAACCTGAAGAGCCCCGAGGGCTCGGTCGAGCACCAGGGCGACAACCTCACCGGTGACGGCGAGGGGGACGACGAGGTCGTGCTGGTCAACCTCGATCTCGTCCCGGTGCAGGCCGACAAGGTCGTCTTCGCGGTCTCGATCTACGACGCAGACGCCCGGCTGCAGAACTTCGGGCAGGTCGGCAACGCGTACATCCGGGTGGTGGACGCGCTCACCGAGCAGGAGATCGCCCGCTACGACCTCACCGAGGACGCCTCCGGCGAGACGGCGATGATCTTCGGCGAGCTCTACCGCTACCAGGGTGAATGGAAGTTCCGCGCGGTCGGCCAGGGCTATGCCTCCGGGCTGCGGGGAATTGCCCTCGATTTCGGGGTGAACGTACAGTAAACCCCTTGTCAAGTACATGAATGTGAAAGGTAACTGACTCCGTGTTCCTCCGTACATTCGGATGGTCCTTCGCCATCACGATCGTCGGCCTCATCGCGGCCGGCCTGATCTGGGGGGCCGAAGGATTCGGCGTGGTGCTGATCCTCTCGATCCTCGAGATCTCCCTGTCGTTCGACAATGCGGTCGTCAACGCCACCGTCCTGAAGCGGATGAACCCGTTCTGGCAGAAGATCTTCCTCACCGTGGGCGTGCTCATCGCCGTCTTCGGTATGCGGCTGGTCTTCCCGCTCGCCGTGGTGGCCCTGACGGCCCATCTGAACCCGGCCACCGTGATCGACCTGGCGCTGGACTCCAGCAAGACCTACAACGGCAGCAACTACGGTGACTTCCTGCAGGCGGCCAACCCGGCCATCGCGGCCTTCGGCGGCATCTTCCTGCTGATGATCTTCCTCGACTTCGTGCTGGAGGAGAAGGAGTTCAACTGGCTCAGCTGGCTGGAGAAGCCGCTGGAGAAGATCGGCAAGCTGGACGCGCTCTCCTCGGTGATCGCCCTGGTGGTGCTGGCCGTGTCGGCCAACCTGTTCGCCGAGGGCAAGGCCGAGACGGTGCTGCTCGCCGGTCTGCTGGGCCTGGCCACCTACTTGGCGGTCAACGGGCTCTCGGGCGTCTTCGAGTCCGGCCTGGAGGCCGAGGAGGAGGCGGAGGAGGAGGCCGAGCGCAAGGGCAAGCCGCTCGTGCTGGCGGCGGGCAAGGCCGCGTTCTTCCTGTTCCTCTACCTCGAGGTCCTGGACGCCTCGTTCTCCTTCGACGGGGTCGTCGGCGCCTTCGCCATCTCGCAGGACATCTTCCAGATCACCCTGGGCCTGGGCATCGGCGCGATGTACATCCGCTCGCTGACCGTCTACCTGGTCCGCAAGGGCACCCTGGACGACTACGTCTACCTGGAGCACGGCGCGCACTACGCGATCGGTGCGCTGGCGCTGATCCTGCTGGTCTCGATCAAGCACCACATCCCGGAGATCGTCACCGGTCTGATCGGGGTCGCCTTCATCGGCGCGGCGCTGGTCTCCTCGATGATCCGCAACAAGCGGGAGCAGGAGCTCGAAGAAGCGTCCTAGTCGAAGCACGGAGGGGCGTACGGAACTCGGTTCCGTACGCCCCTCCGTCGTTTCCGGGCTCAGCTCTCGGCTCAGCCGAGCTGCTGCTCGATCGCGCGCAGCTTGCGCTCCAGGGAGTCGAGCTTGGGCATCGCCAGGGTGTCGTCATCGGCCGTCAGGTCGATGGTGCTGCTGCGGGGCTTGCTCAGGTAGGCCGGCTCGAGAGCGGTCCGGTCGTAGCTCTCGCGGGTGGAGGTGGCTACCTCGGCGGCTAGGGCAGGCTCCGTAGCGGGCTGGCCGTCTCCGCCGCCGGCGGTGAGGGCGGGCACCTGGCGGCCCCCGCGGGCACGGGCCAGCACACCGGTCTGACGCGAGATGGCCTTCAGCTCGGCGCGCTCGCGGCGGTCGGCGTTGCGGGCGCGGAGCTTGGCGTCCTGCTTGGCCTGGCGCTCCTCGCGCACCTCCTCGACGGCTTCGTCCAGGCTGCGGACGTTCTCCAGCAGCATCAGGGACCAGGCGGCGAAAGTCTCGCGGGGGGCGCGGATCCAGCGCACGATGCGGATCTGCGGGAGCGGGCGCGGGATCAGGCCCTGCTCGCGCAACGCGGCGCGGCGGGTCTGCTTCAACGCGCGGTCGAACAGGATGGCCGCCGAGATCGACATGCCGGAGAAGAACTGCGGGGCGCCGTCGTGCGAGCCGCCGCGCGGGGCGTGCACCCAGTTGAACCAGGCCGAGGCGATGGCGAACACCCAGACCAGCAGGCGCGAGCCGAGCGCGGCGTCACCGTGGCTGGCCTCGCGGACGGCGAGGACGGAGCAGAACATCGCGGCGCCGTCGAGACCGAACGGCACCAGGTACTCCCAGCCGCCCGAGAGCCCGAGGTTCTCGGTGCCGAAGCCGACCAGGCCGTGGAAGGAGAGGGCGGCCGCGACGCCGGCGCAGCAGAACAGCAGCACGTAGGACGCGATGCCGTAGACCATCTCCTTACGGCGGCGGCGCTCCTCGCTCCGCTCCCAGGAGTCACTGGAGTCGTCGTTCTGGCCGTTGTTCTTGACACGCAGCAGCGCCACCATCACGGCGACGAACAGCAGGGCGGAGCCACCGACTACGGCCCAGACCAGCTGTATGGAAGAGAGGTTCATCGGGGGTCGAGCCTCGGCTTTCGGCGGGAAGGTACACCTGTGCGGCTGGGACCATATCGCATCCGAGGGAACGGCATCGTACGGGAGTTGACACTGGGTCCGCTTTCCGTGACTGTCGGAGATCTGACGGGCTGCCGGTCCGGACAGGTCAGCGGCCGGATGCCCGGCTCGGGTGGGCGCGGAAATGGGGAGGCACGATGGTCTCGGTCTGGGAGTTCCTGAAGGGGGACCGGAACACCTTCGACACCGGCGGGCAGCACAAGATCACGCTCACCAAGTCCCAGCCGCAGCACGCGATCACGGGCCCCGCCGCCACCACCGGCTACCTGTACGTGAACCTGCACTGGACCACCCGCACCGCCGAGCCGGCCCGGGGCAGCGCGCTGCGCAAGCTCTTCGACCCGCGCATCCTGCGGCCGATGGAGCCGACCTCCTACCAGTCCCAGCAGGTCAACGTCGACCTCGACCTGGCCTGCATGTACGAACTCACCGACGGCACCCGGGGCGTGGTGCAGCCGCTCGGCCAGCTCTTCGGCGACCTCCAGCGCCCGCCGTACATCAAGCTCAGCGGGGACGACCAGTACGGCGCTCCCTCCGGCGAGACGATGTACATCAACCTGGAGAAGAAGGACCAGTTCAAGCGGCTGTTGATCTTCGTCTACATCTACGACGACACGCCCGCCTTCGACCGCACCCACGCGACCGTCACCATCGTGCCGCAGAGCGGCCCGCGGCTGGAGATCAGCCTCGACGAGCGGGCCGCCACCGCGCGCTCCTGCGCGGTGGTGCTGATCGAGAACACCGGGGACGGGCAGCTGACGGTCCGTCGCGAGGTGCGGTACGTGCACGGATTCCAGTCGGACCTGGACCGGTTGTACGGCTTCGGCATGCAGTGGCAGCGGGGTTACAAGGGCGGGGAGTAGGGGTCAGCGGGGCTGGAACTGGGGGCCCTGCGGGGGGAGTGCGACCTGGGGCTGGGCGGGGTGCGGCACGGGCGGCTGCACCGGCTGTGTGATCGGCTGCGGGGCCGGCTGTGGCGGGTAGCCGTAGGCGGGCTGGGGCTGCTGGTAGCCGGGGTGGGTGTAGGCCGGCTGGGTGTAGGTCGGCTGAGGGTGGCCGTAGGCCGTCGGGGCGGGCTGCTGGTAGCCGGGGTGGGTGTAGGCCGGCTGCGGCTGGGCGTAGGCAGGCTGGTGAGGGGCGTACGTCGGCGGCGGGGGCGGTGCCACGGGCTGCGCGGGCAGGGTGGGGGGCGTCGGGGCCGCGGTGGCGGTCGGGACGGGCTGGGGAGCGGCCAGGGCGTAGCTCTCGGGCTCTTCGTTCCGGGGCTGCTGCGCCTCGGGCTCGTCCTGGGTCTGTGCTGCTTCGGGCTGCTGCGCCTCGGGCTGGTCCTGGATCTGGTCCTGCGGCTGGTCCTGGGACTGGCCCTGCGGCCGGTCCTGGGGCTGGAGCGTCTCGGCGGCGGCGCCGGGGCAGTCCGCGTCGTCCACGGTGATGCCGAAGTCGGTGGCCAGGCCGCTGAGGCCGCTCGCGTAGCCCTGGCCGACGGCGCGCAGCTTCCAGCCGCCGTCGCGGCGGTAGAGCTCGGCGGCGACCAGGGCGGTGACCTCGCCCGCGTCCGTCACGGCGAACTCGGCGACCGGGGCCGCGCCCGGGCCCGCGGTGGCCTCGTGCAGCAGCAGGCGCAGCCCGGCCACGGCCGGGAAGGAGCCGCCCTCGGCCGAGGCCGCCAGCACCACCCGGTCCACCTCGGGGGGCAGCCGGTCGAGGCCCGGCTGGCCTGGGTGCCGCGCCGGGCGGGGGAGCGCGGGCGGCGGCGGCCGTCACCGGGCGCCCGCCGGGCAGCAGCCCGGGCAGCGCACCGGCCTCGAT
>NZ_JBEOWY010000008.1:0-102963 GCF_040296285.1 Kitasatospora sp. NPDC002227 | reverse complement strand
CGGCGCCCCCGGCCCCGCCCCGCGCCCCCCCCCGCTGGTCCCGCGGGGGGGGCCGGGGGGGGCCCCCCCCCCCCCCCACGTCCGCCGCGCAGCCGTCGGGCAGTTGGCCGCCGGGCTGGTGCCGGACCAGGCCGGAGGGGTGGCTCGGCTGGTTGTAGAAGACGAAGTCCGCGTCCGAACGGACCCGGCCGTCCGGGCCGAGCAGCAGGGCGGAGGCGTCGACCTCCGGGGAGCCGGGGCCGGTCTGCCAGCAGAGCACGGCGCGCACTGCGGCGGCCGTCAGCGAGATATTGGCGCCTTTGGCCATCACGTGCGTCATGACTCACCATCCTGCCTGTTCGTTGTTCCGCCTTCAATGCGGCGGTCCGGAACGATCTCGGGGGCGCGGGTCGGAAGCGCTTCGGCGCGGGGGTCGGAACGGTTTCTGCGAGCCCGCTGGGAACGGTTTCGCCGGTCGGGGCGTGATGAGTTGTGAAGCGGGCGGTAATCTTCCGGGAATTCGCTGTTGCACGGCTCGACGCGGGCTGATCGATCCGTACGATGAGCAGCCAGTCAGCGGGAATTCCGCCCTTCCGACCGACCCTCTGGGGAGAGCATCTTGCGCCATTTCGGCCACCTCGCCGACGACGTCCGCGCCCGCCTCTTCCTGGAGCAGCCGACCCCGTTCGACCGGCACAGCGAGGCCGCTGTCCTCTCCACCGCGCTGGGGGCCACCCTCTACAGCCCCGCCACCCGGCTCACCCTGCGCTCGGACATCCGCAAGCAGGCCGCGCGCGGGGTGGTCTCGATGGTGCTCTGCCTGGAGGACGCGATCGCCGACCACGAGGTGGCCGAGGCGGAGGCCAATCTGGTCACCCAGCTGCGGCTGGCCGTCACCGGCCCGGGCCAGGCGGAGCTGCCGCTGCTCTTCGTCCGGGTCCGCCACCCGTGGCAGATCACCGATCTCGTCCGCCGGCTCGGCCCGGCCGCCGGGCTGCTGACCGGCTTCGTGGTGCCCAAGTTCACCGAGGAGAGCGGCGCCGCCTTCCTGGAGGCGCTGGCCGAGGCCGAACTCGGCGCCGGGCAGCGGCTGTACGTGATGCCGGTGCTCGAATCCCCCGAGTTGGCCCACCTGGAGACCAGGCGGGACCAACTCTTCGGCATAGCCAGGCTGTTGGAGAAGTATCGGGACAGGGTGCTGGCCGTCCGGCTGGGCGTCACCGACCTGTGCTCCGCATACGGAATGCGCCGCTCGCCGGACTTGACGGCCTACGACGTGGCGCTGGTGGCCGGGGTGATCGGGGATGTGGTCAACGTGCTCGGCCGGGCCGACGGCACCGGGTACACCGTGACCGGGCCGGTCTGGGAGTACTTCCCGGTACAGGAGCGGATGTTCAAGCCGCAGCTGCGCCGCACCCCCTTCGTGGAGGCCGGGCCGCCGGCCGACGGGGTGCGCCAGCGGATCATCGAGCACGACCTGGACGGCCTGATCCGCGAGATCGAACTCGACCGCGCCAACGGCCTGTTGGGCAAGACCTGCATCCACCCGAGCCATGTGCCGGCCGTGCACGCGCTCTCGGTGGTCACGCACGAGGAGTGGTCCGACGCGCGGGACATCCTGCAGCAGGACGGCGGCGGGGTGCTGCGCTCGGCGTACACCAACAAGATGAACGAGGCCAAGCCGCACCGGGCCTGGGCCGAGCGGGTGCGGCGGCGGGCCGAGGTGTTCGGGGTGGCCCGCGAGGGGGTCAGTTTCGTGGAGCTGCTCGGGGCCTGCCTGGGCGCGGAGTTCGGAGGCGCGCGGTGAGCAGCGGTGTTGGTGTCGGTGTTGGCGTTGGCGTCGGTGCTTCGGCGTGGAGCGGTGAGGTGCTCGGTGGTGAGGTGCTCGGTGGTGAGGTGCTCGGTGGTGAGGTGCTCGGTGGTGAGGTGCTCGGTGGTGAGGTGCTCGGTGGTGAGGTGTGGAGCGGTGAGTGGGTGCGGGACAGGCTGGGGGTGCGGCTGAGCGGCTCGCCCGAGCTGCCCGGGCTGATCGGACTGGCGGTGCGGCGCAACCCGCGGCGGGCCCATCTGCTGGTCTCCCGGGTGCTCGGCAAGCACGTGCCGCAGCGCCCGGCCGTGGTGCACGGAGCCGGGCTCGAACTCGGCCTGCGGGTAGGCAAGTTGCTCGGCGCCGAGGCCGACCGGGCGGTGGTGCTCGGGTACGCCGAGACGGCCACCGCGCTCGGGCACAGCGTGGCCGACGGGCTCGGCGCGCCGTACCTGCACTCCACCCGGCGGCCGGTGGCGGGGGTCGCGCCGGTCGGCGGTTTCGAGGAGGAGCACTCGCACGCGACCTCGCACCTGCTGCTGCCTGCCGACCCGGGGTTCCTGGCCGGGGGCGGGCCGCTGGTGCTGGTGGACGACGAGTTCTCCACCGGGCGGACGGTGCTCAACACCGTCCGCGCGCTGCACGCCGCGTACCCCCGCGAGCACTACGTGGTGGTCGCGCTGGTCGATCTGCGCACGGCCGAGGACCGGGCCCGGCTGGCCGAGGCCGCCGCAGCGCTCGGGGCCAGGATCGACCTGGTCGCCGCGGCGGAGGGGGCCGTCGAGCTGCCCGCCGACGTCCTGGCCCGGGCCGAGGAGCTGATCGCGGCCCAGCCGGAGCCGGTGCCGCTGGACGGGCCCTCGGGTCCGGTGGTCCGGGTGGACCTCGACTGGCCGGCCGGGCTGCCCGAGGGCGGGCGGCACGGCTTCACGGCGGTGGACCGGGCCAGGCTGGAGGCGCTGCTGCCGTCGGTGGGCGCTGCGCTGGCAGACCTGGTGGACGGCTCGGGCCGGGTGCTGGTGCTCGGCTTCGAGGAGCTGATGTACGCGCCGCTGCGGATCGCCGGGGCACTGGCCGCGCAGATCGGTGAGGAGCGGGTGTACTTCTCCACCACCACCCGCTCGCCGGTGCTGGCCGTGGACCACCCCGGGTACGCGATCCGTACCCGGCTGGCCTTCCCGGCCCACGACGACCCGGCCGACGGCCCCGGCGAGCGCTACGCCTACAACGTCGCCCCCGGCGAGGACGCGCGGCGCCGCTTCGGCACCGTCCTGCTGGTGGTAGACGCGCCCGCCGACACCCCCGCCCTGCACCAGGGCCCCGACTCCCTGCTCGCCCAACTCCGCCGCTGCGCGGACCGGGTGGTCCTCGCCGTACTGCCCGCCCACCGCCCCCTGGAGCTCGCACCGTGACCGTCCTCAACCCCCGGCCGCTGACCGGCCCGGAGTTCTCCTCCTACCCGGCCGAGGACGTCCGCTGGCTGCTCACCGATCTCTCCGGCGTCCAGCTGGAGGCCCCGACCGAGGAGCGGGAGGAGGCCGTCCAGCAGGGCGGCGCCCACTACGCCGAGTCACTGCCGATCGAGTACCAACCGAGCGCCGAGTACCAGGAGTTGTACCGCACCGCGCTGACCGCCTCGGCCCGCCGGATCGCGCTCGCCGTCGGCACGGTGGCCGAGCTGCTGCGCCTCGAGCGCGGCCCGGAGCCGGTCTTCGCCTCGCTGGCCCGGGCCGGCACCCCGGTCGGCGTGCTGCTGCGCCACTGGTACGCCTTCGCCCACGGTGTCGACACTCCGCACTACGCCCTCTCGATCGTCCGGGGCCGGGGTATCGACCAGGTCGCCACGGCCTACCTGGCCGCCCACCACGACCCGGCCCGGGTGGTCTTCGTGGACGGCTGGACGGGCAAGGGCGCGATCACCCGCGAACTGGCCGCCGCGCTGGCGGGCACCGCCTTCGACCCGGCGCTCGCCGTACTCGCCGACCCGGGCCGCTGCGTCAGCACCTACGGCACCCGGGACGACTTCCTGATTCCGTCCGCCTGCCTCAACTCCACCGTCTCCGGCCTGGTTTCGCGCACCGTGCTGCGCGCCGACCTGATCGGTCCGGGCGACTTCCACGGCGCCAAGTACTACCGGGAGCTGGCCGGGGCGGACGTCTCGGTGGAGTTCCTGCGGGCGGTGCAGGCCGAGTTCGCCTCGGTGCGGCCGGAGGCGGAGGCCGAGGCCGCCCGGCTCGTGGCGGCCGACCGGACGCCCGACTGGGCCGGCTGGGCCGCGGTGGAGCGGATCAGTGCCGAGTACGGCATCGACAACGTCAACCTGGTCAAGCCCGGGGTCGGCGAGACCACCCGGGTGATGCTGCGGCGGGTGCCCTGGCGGGTGCTGGCCCGGCGGGGCACGGGGGCCGACCTGGACCACGTCCGGCTGCTCGCCGAGCAGCGCGGCGTACCGGTCGAGGAGGTCGACGAACTGCCCTACTCCTGCGTGGGGTTGATCCACCCCCGGTACAGCCGGGGAGCGACCGGGGCCGACGGTACGGCCGTTTCGGGCCTGTTGACGTGAAGATGGGGGACAACGTGGTGAAGCAGCAGTACCTGGTCGCCAGCGACCTGGACCGGACGATGATCTACTCCAACCGGGCGCTGGCCCTGGACATGCCCGACCGGCTCGCGCCCCGGCTGCTCTCGGTGGAGGTGCACGACGGCAAGGCGCTCTCCTTCATGACCGAGCGGGCCGCCGGGCTGCTCGCCGAACTGGCCGGGGAGGCTCTGTTCGTCCCGGCCACCACCCGGACCAAGGCCCAGTACGAGCGGGTCAACCTGCCTGGGCCGACGCCCGGTTGGCTGCCCAGGTACGCGATCTGCGCCAACGGCGGCCACCTGCTGGTCGACGGCGTGCCGGACGGGGACTGGCGGGCCGAGGTCGCCGCCCGGCTCGACTCGGGCAGCGCGCCGCTGGCCGAGGTGGTCGAGCACCTGGCGCTCACCGCCGACCCCGAGTGGACCCACAAGCGGCGGGTGGCCGACCAGCTCTTCGCCTACCTGGTGGTGGAGCGGGACGCCCTGCCCGAGGGGTGGGTGGCGGAGCTGACCGGGTGGTGCGGCGAACGCGGCTGGTCCGTCTCGCTGCAGGGCCGCAAGGTCTACGCCGTGCCCGCGCCGCTCAGCAAGAGCGCCGCGCTGGCGGAGGTCGAGCGCCGGGTCGGTGCCGCCACGATCCTCGCGGCCGGCGACTCCCTGCTCGACACCGACCTCCTCCTCGCCGCCGACCACGCCTGGCGACCGGGCCACGGCGAACTCGCCGACGGCGGCTGGACCGCCCCGGCCGTCACCGCCCTCGCCCAGGCCGGGGTGACGGCGGGGGAGGAGATCCTGCGGCAGATGCTCACCCACGTCCGTGCGGGTGCCGCGGCGGAGCGGCAGGTGCGGCTGTCGGAGCGGGGGTAGCCGCTCGGGGCGGGGCGGGGCGGGGCGGGGCGGGGCGCCGCACGGCTTGTCGGGGCGGTGGCTCGGGGAGCGGTACCGGGTGAGGCGGTAAATGGGCGGGGCGGGGCGGGCGTCGCAGGGCCCGCCCCGGCCCGGTCGGTCAGCCGCAGCAGCCGCCACCGCAGCAGCCGCCGCCACCGCCGGACGGGGGCTGCGGGGCGGCACTGCCTGATGCCGCGCCGGTCACGGCGACGGTGGAGAGCAGCTTGACGGTGTCCGGGTGCCCCTGGGGGCAGACGGCCGGGTCGTTGGCCTGCGCCATGGTGCGGCGCAGTTCGAAGGTCGCACCGCAGGAGCGGCAGCGGAAGTCGTAGCGAGGCATGTCCGCAGCGTACCCACTCCCTGGCCCGCACCGGTGCTGCCGGCCCAGGACTGCGCCTGGGCAGGCGGCCCGGTGCGGCCCGGGAGGGGGCAGGCCCTGGGCCTCCCCGGCGTGGTCGGGAAGAAAGCCGACCCCGACCGGACCGCCCGACGTGGCGGGGGAGACGGCAACCCTTGGGGCCGGTCCGTCGCCGGGGCCGACGAGCCCGCCGCTGCTGCGGTGCCCGGGCTCGCGGCTTTTCCGCGTGGCGGCTGTCGTGCCGCGCTGCACGGATGCGTGGCTGCTCCGTGGGGCCGGCTGCCGTGCCGCGCCGCCTCAGTGGCCGCGGATCATCGTGATGACCTGGGCGGCGGTGTCCCGCACGGCGGCCAGCTCGGTCAGGAAGTGCCAGTAGTCGGGGTGGCGGCCGGCCGACTCCAGCGAGGCGACGGCGCGGTCCAGGCGGCCCACGGCGGCGTCCAGCGGTCCGGCGTGCCGGGGGTCGGGCGCCTGGCGGCCGGCCATCGCGAGGCGCTGGGCGTCGCGCAGGGCGAAGCGGGTGCGCTCGATCTCGCCGTGCGGGTCGTGCTCGACCTCGTTGAGCAGCCGCAGCCGGTCGCTCACGGCGGCCACCGAACCGTCCGCCGTCTCGAGCAGGGCCCGGACGGTGCCGATCGCGGCCGTGGCGTCCGCCCAGCGCTGCTCGTCCCGGGCACGGGCGGCCAGGGTGAGCTGCTGCTGGGCCGTCCGCCCCGCCTCCACGGTCTGCGTGGGCACCCGCTGGAGGTCCTGCCAGCACTCCGAACTGAACCGCCGCCGCAGCTCGCTGAGCGCCGGCTCGACACTGCTCGCCCTGGTCTCCAGCGCCTGCACCCTGGTCCGCAGGCTGGCCAGCCGCCGGTCGATCTCCTGGGCGCGCTCGGGCAGTTGCTCGGCGGCCACCCGGATCGTCTCGGCCCGCTGCGCCACGTCGTCGGCCCGCCGCAGCGTCTCGGCCACCCCGTGCCGCGCCACGCCCTCGTTCAGCTTGCCGAGCTCCGGCGCCAGCTGGGCCAGCCGGCCCGCCAGGTCGTCCGCCTTCAGCCCCGCCGAGCGCACGCCCTCCAGCGCCGTGGTCGCCCCGAGCAGTGCCCGCTTGGCCCGCTCCACGGCGGGCACCACCCGCACCAGCTGCGCCTCCGCCTGCTGCAGCAGCGGCTGCAGCCGCTCCAGGAAGCGCTCCAGCTCGATCTGCTTCGCGCCCAGCTCGCGGGTGGCCTGCTCCAACTGCTGCTGGGCCCGGGCCACCAGCCCGGGGTCGAGCTCGGGGGCGTCCAGATCGGTGCCGTCCAGCGCCGCCAGGTAGGCCACGGTGACCTGGTCGATCCGGCCGGAGATGTCCTGGAAGTCGTTCAGCGCCTGCCGCAAGGCCGGACTGTCCCCGCCGGAGCGGACCGTCTCCACCGCGAGCTGCACGTCCCGCTGGGTCGAGTCCAGCTGGTAGAAGGCCTCCTGGGCGGCGTCCCGGGCCGCCTTCGCGTCCGCCCGCTGCGCCTCACCCCGCCGCCACCAGCTGCCCCGCCCGCCACCGCCGCCGGCCACTCTCACGCCACGCTCCCTGCTCAGCTCCACTCCCGACCCACCGGGCCACGCCCATTCTCACCGATCACCACCCTCCCCCGGCACCCCCGCACCGCCCTCCACCGCGAAACCTGCACCACATCGCCCGCCGGACCAGGTACTCTTACCTTTCGCCGTACGCGCCGGCCCGCCGTCGCACCACGGCAGGGGTGCATAGCTCAGCGGTAGAGCGCTGCTCTTACAAAGCAGATGTCGGCGGTTCGAAACCGTCTGCGCCCACCGAAGTGATCAGCGGAAACGCTGCACCGGCCCAGGTTGGACGCACTGCGTCCGACCTGGGCCGGCTGTTTTCTCCGCCCACTCCAGGCGGTCATGAAACGTCCGCCGGTCGGCGGGGCTACCGGTAGGCGAAGTCGTAGGAGATGTCGAAGCCCCCGCCGGTGAACGGAATCCCGACGCTGACGGCGACGACCCAGTGCGGCGTACCTCGGCCGGGTATGCGGTGCACCGACTCGGAGCGGGTGTCGGCGAGAGCCCGGCTGACGGCGCCAGGGTCGAGCCCCAGGACCTGAGCGTCTGCCGCCAGGGCTGCCCGCGCGGCGGGGCGGGTGTTCACGTGGTAACTCGCCCAGGTGGTGGAAGGTGCCGCGAAGGGGGTCCCTGACGACCAGACGTTGGAGAACTCGTGATCGAGGATGCCGCCGGGCGTCACCAGGACGACCTTCAGCACCTCGTAGCTGCCGTCCGGATAGGTGACGTTGGCCAGAGTCTCGCCCCGGCTGAAGCACAGGTCACCCCGGGACGGCCGATGCGTCAGGTCGACGCGGACGGGAGCGTGCTGACAGCGTGCCGGGAGGGGTTCGTCTCCTGGGGCGCCGACGTGCCACCCGCACCCGGCGAGCGTGAGCGCGGCGGCGACAGGCGGAATCAGGACACATCGGTTTCTCACGCTGCCTCCGTACTGCCCGGCGGGCTTCCAGGGTTGCTGTCGGCCAAGGCGAAGCTACCACCGGGCCCTTGAGCGCCTTGGTGTCAGGTGCCGTCATGGCCAGGGGGTGGGGGCCGGTGGAGGGAGGACGGGTGGGTGGTCGTCGCAGGTGAGGGTGTTGGGGAGTTCCCAGGGGGCTAGCCAGGGGCCGGTGGTGCCGCTGCCGGTGTTGTGGCCGAGGTCGGTGACGGTGAACTCGGAGCCGGCGGGGGTGAAGTGGAAGGAGCCGCAGTTGTTGATGCCGACGGCGCCGACGTTGCGGGCGGTGACGTGCTCGAAGGTGGCGTTGCCGGCCGAGCGGGCGCTCAGTACGTCGGTGCCGGTGCCGTCGATGCGCAGGTCCTTGAAGTGCAGGTTGGTGATGGAGTAGAGGTCCTTCACCGGCCAGTCGGCGACGGTCATCAGCGCCGCGTAGGTGTTGTCGAGGAAGTCGTCGCCGGTGACTTCGACGTCGGCGTCGAGGCTGTGCTCGAGGGCGTAGAACCACAGGGCGCCCAGGCCGATCTTCCAGTTGAGCTCGAAGGTGCCGGCCCGCACGGTGGTGTTGTCGGTGACGGCGATCCGCCCGGTGAACGGGACCGCGCCGAAGCGGGTGCCGAGGTGCAGGGCGCTGCCCTCGCGGACGGGGTCGGCAACCAGGTTGTCCGCGACGGTGAGGTCCGAACCTCCGTACAGGGCGATGCCGTTGGCCAGCACCGGCGTCTGGACGGTGTTGTGGGAGATCAAGTCGCGTTCGTCGGCCGATGGTTGGGACCACAGGGCGATGCCGTCGTCACCGGTGTTGCGGACGAAGTTGCCGCTGATCACCGAATCCGTCAACCCGCCGTGGAAGTTGATGCCGTCCGCGATCTGGTCGGCGATCCGGTTGCCGGTGATCCGCAGGCCGGTCATCGGCCCGTCCAGCCAGATGCCGGCCTTGGTGTGGTGCAGGTAGAGGCCGTCGAAGCTGGAGTGGCTGAAGGCGCCGCCGATCCCGTTGACCTGGTCGGTGTCGATCCGCTCCCGGACGTCCCCCTCGATCGCGAGCCCGGCGAGGTGCACGTCGTGGCTGCCGCCCTCCGTGGCCGGCCTGCCGTAGAGGCCGACTCCGGTGTGCACCGAACCGTCGGGTGCGGGGGAGGGCAGGCTGACTTGGCGGCCCTTGAGCACGGTGTACCAGCTGCCCGCGCCCTGGACGGTGACGTGGTCGACCAGGAGGTGGCGGTCGACCCGGAAGGTGCCCGGCGGGACGTACAGCGGGCGGCCCGTGCGCTGCGCGACGGCGAGCGCCGCGTCGAAGGCGGGTGCGGCGTCCCGGTGCCCGGTCGGGTCGGCGCCGAAGGCGAGCAGGTCGAGCGAGCCGGGGGAGGGGCGGA
This sequence comes from Kitasatospora sp. NPDC002227, assembly GCF_040296285.1. NCBI lineage: Bacteria > Bacillati > Actinomycetota > Actinomycetes > Kitasatosporales > Streptomycetaceae > Kitasatospora > Kitasatospora sp. NPDC002227. The sequence goes on along the minus strand of NZ_JBEOWY010000008.1, from coordinate 93,487 downwards.
CCGGTTCGGGCACCTGCTCGGAGTCCAGCACGTCCACCGTGGTCGCCACCGCTCCCGCTCTGCGCGGGACTTGGAGGCGGAGCACGGACCCGGCCGGGTAGCTGCGGCCCAGCCGGAGGCGCTGCTCGTCGTAGAAGTGGCTGGGCCGGAAGGGCTCCGGGAAGACCGGCGCCGGGGTGGTCTGCGCCGGGACGCAGGAGCACTCGGTGGTCCACCAGTCGGGGTGCAGCGGCCCGGCGGTGGGGTCGTTGCTGAACGGGTACTCGTTGTAGAGCCAGGCGTACTGCGAGCTCAGCGTCATGGTCTGCCGGTGGCCGCCGATGCTCACCTCCAGCGGCTCGGTGCGGCCGCCGCCGCCCGGGGCGTCCGGGATGCTGTACCGGACGGTGATCGCGTTCGCGGCGGCCGGGAGGGTGAACTCCAGGTACTGGCCCGGCGCGAGCGTCACCGCCCGGCGGCCGGTGGCCTCGGAGGCGAGTGTGTACGGGGTGGTGTCGGGCCCGGTTACGGTGCCGTCGGTCCGGGCGGCGAAAGCGTTCTGCTCCTGGAAGGGGACGGCGGCGCCGCGCCCGCCGAGCAGGCCGGGGTCGAGCCCGGCCCGGGTGACGGCGGGCGGCGGGGCCGCGGCCTGGGCGCTGCCCGTGGCGAGCGGAGCGGTGGCGAGCAAGAGAGTGAGGGCGAGGGCGAGTCGGTGCATGGTGCTCTCCGTCCGTGTGCAGGGGGTCAGGACCGCAGCCAGACGGCGGTGTCGGGCGGGAGCCCAGCGGCGTCGGGGGCCAATGGGCCGCTGGCGAGCAGGGGGGTGCCGGCCACGGGGAGCGGGACGGCGTGGCCGGAGAGGTTGACCACGCAGGTGAAGGCGGCGCCGCGGCGGAAGGCCAGGACTCCGGTGGGGGCGGCTTCGAGCCAGTCGAGCTGCTCGGTGCGCAGGTCGGGGAGGGTGCGGCGTAGCCGGAGGGCGGTGCGGTAGAGGGTGAGCATGGAGTCGGGGTCGGCGGCCTGGGCGGCGACGGTGCACTCCTTCCAACTCTCGGGCTGGGGCAGCCAGGGTGCGGCGGTGGCCTGTTCGGGGCTGAAGCCGAACGGGGTGGTGTCGCCGTGCCAGGGCAGTGGGACGCGGCAGCCGTCCCGGCCGGGGTTGGCGGGGTTGCGGCCGCTGCGCTCCCACATCGGGTCCTGCCGGAGTTCGTCGGGGATGGCCTCGACCTCCCAGAGGCCGAGCTCCTCGCCCTGGTAGATGTAGACGGAGCCGGGCAGGGCCTGGGTGAGCAGGGCGGCGGCGCGGGCCCGGCGGGTGCCGAGGGCGAGGTCGACCGGGCGGCCGTGGTGGCGGGCGTAGATGGCGAAGGAGGTGTCGGCGCGGCCGTAGCGGGTGACCACCCGGTCCACGTCGTGGTTGGAGAGCACCCAGGTGGCCGGGGCGCCGGCCGCCTCGTGCAGGCGCAGGGTGTCGTCGATGACGGTGCGCAGTGGCCCGGCCTCCCAAGGGCACTCCAGGTAGGGGAAGTTGAAGACGGTGTGCATCTCGCCCGGGCGCAGGTAGCGGGCGAGGCGTTCGGGGTCGGGGAGCCAGACCTCGCCGATCAGCACCCGGCCGCCGGGGTAGGAGTCGGCGAGGCTCCGCCAGCTGCGGTAGACCTCGTGCACCTCCTCGCGGTCGGTGTAGGCGCGCTCGTCCGGGTCGCTGACCGGGAGGGCGGGGTCCTTGACCAGCAGGGCGGCCGAGTCGATCCGGAAGCCGTCGGCGCCCCGGTCGAACCAGAACCGCAGCACGGACTCGAACTCGGCGCGGACACCGGGGTGTTCCCAGTGGAAGTCGGGCTGCTCGGGGGCGAACAGGTGCAGGTACCACTCGCCCGGGGTGCCGTCGGGTTCGGTGATCCTGGTCCAGGCCGGGCCGCCGAAGAAGCCCTGCCAGTCGGTGGGCGGCAGTGTGCCGGCGGGCCCCCGGCCGGGGCGGAACCAGAACCTGGCCCGTTCGGGGGAGCCGGGAGCGGCGGCCAACGCGGCCTGGAACCAGGGGTGCTGGTCGGAGGTGTGGTTGGGGACGACGTCGATCACGACCCGGATGCCGAGGGTGTGGGCCTGCCGGATGAGCTCCTCCGCCTCGGTCAGGGTGCCGAACAGCGGGTCGATCCCGCGGTAGTCGGCGACGTCGTACCCGGCGTCGGCCTGCGGGGAGGCGTACCAGGGGTTGAACCAGATGGCGTCGACGCCGAGTTCGGCCAGGTAGGGCAGCCGGGCGAGCACACCGGCCAGGTCGCCGACCCCGTCGCCGTCGGCGTCCGCGAAGCTGCGGGGGTAGATCTGGTAGATGGCGGCGGAGCGCCACCAGGGGAGTTCGCGCGCTCCGGAGTCGGGCACGGCGGACCTGCTTTCTGCACGTGGGCACGTGGGCACGTGGGCACGTGGCTGGGTGGGAGGGGCCGCCGCCCCGGCCCGCACCGGTCAGGGCGGCTGGGCCGAGGCGACGGCGGCTGTGGGGCGCCGCGCGGTCAGCCCTTGAGGCTGCCTGCGGTCAGGCCGGCCATGATGTTGCGCTGGAAGACCAGGAACAGCGCGATGCTGGGCAGCGAGGCCAGGAACAGGCCCGCGATCAGGGTGTTCTGCGGCATCGAGGTGGCGGCGGTGTTGACGCCGACGTTGAGCGTCTCGTGGCTCGGCACGGTGATCAGCGGCCAGAGGAAGTCCTTCCAGACCGCGACCAGCCCGAAGATGGCCACCACACCGAGGATCGGCCGGGAGACCGGCAGCACCACGGACCACAGGGTCCGCAGCGGGCCGGCGCCGTCGATCGCCGCCGCGTCGAGCAGCTCGTCCGGGATGGAGTCGAAGAACCGCTTGAGCAGGAAGACGTTGAAGGCGTTGGCCACCGTGGGCAGCCAGATCACCCACGGGGTGTCCTGCAGGTTCCAGTGCACCAGCGGCAGGTCGAGCACGGTGAGGTACTGCGGGATGACCAGCGCGGCGGCCGGGACCATCATCGAGGCCAGCATCAGGCCGAGGATCAACCGGCCGAGGACGGGCCGGAGTTTGGAGAGCGAGTACGCGGCCGCGACGCAGAACACCAGCTGCAGCAGCAGCGCGCCGCCCGCGTACACCACGGTGTTGAGCAGCAGTCGGCCCATGCCGAGCCTGGTCCACGCCTCGGCGAAGGCGTGGGTGCCGGGGTGCTCGGGCACCAGGGTGGGCGGGGTGCGCACCAGCTCCTGGGCGGATTTGAAGCCGCCGGTGGCCATCCAGTAGAGCGGGCCGAGGAAGACCACGGTCGCGGCGAGGAGGACGGCGGCCAGCACGGCGCGGTAGGTCCGGCGGCCGCGCGGGCGGGCCAGGGCGACCGGGGAGATCAGCGTGCGGGGGCCGCGGTCGGAGTGGGCCATCTCAGTCCTCCTGGCCGCGGCGTTCGATCCGCAGGTACAGGGCCGAGAAGCAGCCGAGCACCAGCAGCATGACGACCCCGAGCGCGGCGGCGGTGTTGAACTTGTCGTAGCTGAAGGCGTAGTCGTAGAGCAGGTAGACCACGGTGGTGGTCGAGCCCTGCGGGCCGCCGCCGGTCAGCACGAAGGACTCGGTGAACATCTGCATGGTGGCGACCACTTGGAGCATCAGCATCAGGGAGAGGATCAGCCTGGTCTGCGGCACGGTGACGTGCCAGATCCGCCGGAGCAGGCCCGCGCCGTCGAGTTCGGCGGCCTCGTACAGTTCGCCGGGGATGCCCTGCAGAGCGGCGAGGTAGACCAGGGTCGCGCTGCCCATGTTGCCCCAGGTGGAGACCAGGACGAGCGAGGGCAGGGCGGTCCCCCTGGCGGCCAGCCAGGCCGAGCCGGGCAGGTGGAGGGCGTGCAGGACTTGGTTGAAGAGGCCGAAGCCGGGATCCATGAAGTACTTGAAGAGCAGGATCCCGGCCACCGGCGGCAGCATCACGGGCAGGTAGACCAGCACCCGGAGGTAACTCTGGGCGTGCCGCAGCTCGTTGATGACGATCGCGGCGACGAACGGGACGACGAAGCCGGCCACCAGCGCGAGGCCGGTGAACTCCAGGGTGTTGCGCCAGGCCGTCCAGAACTCCGGATCGGCCGTGATCTGACGGTAGTTGGCCAGGCCGACCCAGCTGGTGCTGCCGTGGCGTACCCGCTGGAAGCTCATCACCACCTCGCGGACCATGGGGTACCAGGTGAAGAGCGCGAAGCAGAGCAGCGCCCCGGCCAGGAAGGCGTGCGCCCGCAGGTTGCGCCGGACGGCGAGCTGCCAGGCGCTGCGCCGGGCGGCGAGCCGCCAGGCCGCGCCGGGGCCGGCCGCCGCGCGGGCCGAGGGGAAGGTCACTGGTTCGCCAGGATCTTGTTCGCCTGGGCCTCGGCGGTGGCGAGCAGGCTGTCGACGTTGGCGTTCTGGTCGGTCAGGACGGCGGACATCGCCGTGTCCAGCACCTTGTAGAGCTGCTGGGCGGCCGGGGGCTCGTTCAGCGTGGTGGTCGGACTGGCCACGTACGGCGCGTAGTTGTCGAGCGGCAGGTTGCCGTTCTTCTTCAGCGAGTCGGTGATGGCCGACATCTGCGGGGAGGCGGCGGCCCAGAAGTACGGCTGCGGGACGGAGATCGCCACCGGGTCCTTGCTCGATCCCGCCAGGGTGGCGGCGCGGGCGAAGTTGAACTGGCCGGCGTCGGGGGTCAGGTACTGGAAGTCGATCCAGGCGATCTCGGCCTTGATCTGGTCCGGGGTCTGGCCCTTCTTGAAGTAGTAGAGGTCGCCGCCGCCGAGGCTGGAGCCGGGGCCGGTGGCACCGGGCATCGGGCCGAGTCCGAAGGCCTTCCGGTCGGCGCCGAGCACCTCGATCAGGTGCTTGACGACGTCGGGGGCGCCGATGAACATGCCGACCTTGCCGGTGGCCAGCGGCGGGAACGCGTCGGCCCACTGGGTGAGTTGGGTGGAGCCGATGCTGTGGTCCGTCCAGCGCATGTCGTGCAGCCGCTGGAGCACCTGCTTGCCCTGGGCGGAGTTGAAGGCGGCCTTGCCGCCGTCCCCGGTGACCATCCTCCCGCCGAGGCTGTACAGCTCGGAGGTGAAGTGCCAGCCGCCGGTGTTGCCGCCGCTGTAGTCCTCGTAGCCGCTGATGCCGTTGCCGAGGGCCGCGATCCTCTTGGCGTCGGCCTGGACTTCGTCCCAGGTGGTGGGCGGCTTGTCGGGGTCGAGACCGGCCTGCTTGAACAGGTCGCGGTTGTAGATCAGGCCGGTGCTGTAGTAGTTGACCGGCAGCGCGTAGATCTTGTTGTCCACGGTGATGTTCTGCTTGACGCTGGGCAGCATGGTCGAGAAGCCGGGCACGGTCGAGTCGTTGACGTAGGCGCTGATGTCCACGGCGTCACCGGAGTTGAGCGTCTGCTCGCGGTCGGTGAAGTAGGCGTGGAATGCGCCGGTCTCGTCGTGCGCCTTGTACTGGGCGGTCTGCTGGGCGGGCGCCTCGCACTGGCCGACGTAGGGCTTGGCGTTGACCGTGACGTTCGGGTACTTGACCTTGAACAGCGCCAGGTCGTCGGCGTAGTCGGCCTTGCCGGCGGCCTGGTCGGCGCCGGGGGCGCAGTCGATCGAGACGGTCACGGCGGTGGCCGGGTCGAGCGGCTTGCCGTCCGACGCCCCGCCGGAGGCGCCGGTGTTGCTGGCAGTGGTGCTGGAGCAGGCGGCCGTGGTGAGACACATCCCGGCCGCGAGCGCGATGGCGGCGATCTTGCGCGATCTGTCGATCTTCATTCGAGCAACCCCATGGTCGGTGGAGCCAGTTGGAGGAGGTGGGGAGAACGTAGGGCGCCGGACGGGTGATTGCAAGAGAGCGACAGGGATTCGCAAAACATGGACTGTAAGGGTGGCTCAAGTCGACCCAGGCTCCGATGCCTCTGACCTGGGCGGCGACAACCAGGTGCCGGATCTTTGCAACCGCTTGCAGTCCGCTGCTCTACTCTTGCGCCATGAAGAGCAGACTCGCCTTGGTGGCACAGAAGGTCGGCGTCAGCGAGGCCACCGTGAGCCGGGTGCTCAACGGCCGGCCCGGAGTCTCGGAGAGCACCCGGAACGCGGTGCTCGCGGCGCTGGACGTGCTCGGCTACGAGCGGCCCACCCAGCTGCGCGGGGAGCGGGCCCGGCTGATCGGCCTGGTGCTGCCCGAACTGCAGAACCCGATCTTCCCCGCGCTCGCCGAGGTGGTCGGCGGCGCGCTCGCCCAGCGCGGTTTCACCCCGGTGCTCTGCACCCGCACGGCGGGCGGCCTCTCGGAGGCGGACTACGTCAGCATGCTGCTCGAACAGCAGGTCTCCGGCGTGGTGTTCGCGGGCGGGCACTTCGCCGAGGCGGACGCGCCGCACGAGCACTACGACCGGCTGCGCGAGCGCGGCATCCCGGTGGTGGTGTTCAACGCGGCCGTCGACCACCTGGGCTTCCCGCAGGTCTCCACCGACGACACCGTCGCCGTCGAGCAGGCCTTCAACCACCTGGCGGCGCTGGGCCACGAGCGGATCGGCATGATCGTCGGCCCGGCCGACCACATCCCCTCACGGCGCAAGCTCGCCTCCTTCGCCCGGCAGTACGAGCGGGCCGGCCGCACCCCCGAGCCGGACTGGATCGCCCACGCGCTGTTCGCCCTGGAGGGCGGCCACGCCGCGGCCAGCCGGATGATCAAGAACGGGGTCACCGGCATCATCTGCGGCAGCGACCCGCTGGCCCTCGGCGCGATCCGGGCCGCCCGCCGGGCCGGGCTGTCCGTGCCGGGTGACGTCTCGGTGGTCGGCTTCGACGACTCCGCGTTCATGAACTGCACCGAGCCGCCGCTCACCACGGTGCGCCAGCCGATCGAGGCGCTCGGCCGGGCGGCCGTCGCGCTGCTGATGAGCCAGGTCGAGGGGGCCAGCGTCGCCGCCGAGGAGTTGCTCTTCGAGCCCGAGCTGGTGGTCCGCGGCTCCACCGGGCCGGCCCGCGGCTGACGGGCCGTCCTCCTCCTCCGGCTCCCTGCCGCGCGGCGGCGGGGAGCCGACGTGTTCCGGTCACTCTCGCCGTCGGAAGCATTGACTCCGTGAAATCTCGCTTGTAACTTCCTGGCAAAGATGTGGAAATCCCCGCTAGTCGACTGTCAGCCGGCGCGCGTGGACCACCATCGGCCACCAGCGAGGGAGCCCGGGTCAGGGGCGGCTCGCCTCGGCATCCGTGTCAATCCGTGTCACAGGAACCGAGGGACGATGAAGTCACTGCTGTCCGCAAGACGAACCGGGCGGATCCGATCCGCCCTCACCGCGCTCACCACCGCACTGGCGCTCTGTCTCCCGGGGCTCGGCGCGGTGCTCGCCCAGCCGGCGGCCGCCGCTGCCGCCGACCTCGCACTCGGGCGGCCCGTCACCGTCTCCAGCGCCAACGGCCAGTACACGGCCGGGAATCTCGACGACGGCTCGCAGTCGAGCTACTGGGAGAGCGCCAACGGTACCTTCCCCCAGTGGGCCCAGGTGGACCTCGGCTCGGCGGTGTCCGTCGCCCGGGTGGTACTCAAGCTCCCGGCCGGCTGGGGAGCGCGGACCGAGACCCTCGCCGTCCAGGGCAGCACCGACGGCAGCACCTTCGCCACCGTTACCGCCTCGGCCGCCTACACCTTCGACCCGGCCTCGGCCAACACGGTCTCCGTCAACTTCGGTGCCGTCAGCACGCGTTACCTGCGGATCAACATCACGGCCAACTCGGGCTGGTCCGCCGCCCAGCTCGCCGAGCTGGAGGCCTACGGCCCCACCGCCCCGACCACCGACCTGGCGGCCGGGAAGGCGACGTCGGAGAGCGGCCACAGTCAGACCTACGTGTCCGGCAACGCCGTGGACGGTGACGCCGACTCCTACTGGGAGAGCACCGACAACGCCCTCCCGCAGTGGCTCCAGGTCGACCTCGGCGCATCCGTCGCGGTCAGCCAGGTGGTGCTGCGGCTCCCGGCCGGGTGGGGAGCGCGGACCCAGACGCTGGCCGTCCAAGGCAGCACCGACGGCAGCTCCTTCACCGACCTCTCCCCGGCGGCCGGGCGCGTCTTCGACCCGGCCACCGGCAACGCCGTGACCATCACCTTCGGCCAGGCCACCACCCGGTACGTCCGCCTGTACGTGACCGCCAACACCGGCTGGCCGGCCGCCCAGGTCTCCGAGTTCGAGGTCTACGGCCCCACCGGCGCCGGCCAGCCCCCGGCCGCGCCGACCAACCTCGCGTACACCCAGAGCGCGGGCGGCGCGGTCAACCTGACCTGGACCGCCTCCACCAGCTCCGGCGTGGCCGGGTACGACGTGTACGCCGACAACGCGCTGCTGACCTCGGTGCCCGCGACGGCGACCAGTTGGACCGACCACCCCGCCGCCACCGAGACGGTCAGCTACTTCGTCCGGGCCCGGGACGCGGCGGGCGACCAGTCGGCGAACAGCAACACCGTCACGCGCAAGGGCTCGAGTGCCACCCCGCCCACCGCGCCGAGCAACCTGGCTTACACGCAGCCGAGTTCGGGCAAGCTCACGCTGACCTGGTCGGCGGCCTCGGACCAGGTGGGTGTCACCGGGTACACCGTCTACCGGAACGGCGCCAAGCTCGCCACCGTCGGCGGCTCGACCCTCACCTACACCGACTCGGTGGCTGACTCGCTCACCGTCTCCTACTACGTGACGGCCTCCGACGCGGCCGGCCTCGAATCCGCTGCCTCCAACACCGTCACCCGCACCGGCTCCGGTGGCACCGCCACCAACCTGGCGGTGCACAAGCCCGTTGACGGCACCGCCAACACCTACGTCTACACCCCGGCCAACGCGGTCGACGGTGACGCGACCACGTACTTCGAGGGCGCTTCCTACCCCTCGCAGCTGACCGTGCGCCTCGGCGCGAACGCCGATCTCAACTCCGTCAAGGTCAAGTTGAACCCGGCCGCCGCTTGGTCCGCCCGCACCCAGACCATCACCGTGCTCGGCCGCGAGCAGAGCTCCGGCTCCTTCACCACCCTGGTGGGCGCCGCCTCGTACGGCTTCGACCCGGCGACCGGTAACACCGTCACCATCCCGGTGAGCGGCCGGGCGGCCGACGTCGAGCTCTCGATCACCAGCAACAGCGGCGCCCCCGGCGGGCAGGTCGCCGAGTTCGAGGTCTACGGCACCCCGGCGCCCAACCCCGACCTCACCGTGGCGAGCAGCTCCTGGACGCCCACCGCCCCGGTCGAGACCGACAGCATCACCGCCTCCGCCGTGGTGAAGAACGGCGGCAGCGCCGCCTCCGTCGCCACCGACGTCAACTTCTACCTCGGCACCACCAAGGTCGGCTCCACCACGGTGGGCGCGCTCGCTCCCGGCGCCACCCAGGCCGTCTCGGCCGCGATCGGCACCCAGAGCGCCGCGTCGTACCAGCTCACCACGAAGGTCGACGAGTCGAAGAAGAACTTCAACCTCACCGCCGACCAGTCGGTGACCAACCCGACCGCACTGGTGGTCGCGCCCGTCCAGTCCGCCGACCTCGTGGGCACGGTCAGCTGGACCCCGAGCACACCGGCCGCCGGCAACGCCGTCGCCTTCACCGTGAGCGTCAAGAACCAGGGCACCATCGCCACCACCGCCGGCAGCCACGGCATCACGCTGGGGCTGCTCGACTCCACCGGCGCCACCGTGACCACGCTGACCGGCGCCGTCAACGGCACCGTGGCGGCCGGTGCCACGGCGGCCCCGGTGACGCTCGGCAGTTGGACGGCCGTCAACGGCAAGTACACCGCGCACCTGGTGCTGGCGGCCGATGCAAATGAACTGCCCATCAAGCAGCCGCACCTGACCAGCGACACCGCGCTCTTCGTCGGCCAGGGCGCCAACATGCCCTACGACTCGTACAAGTCCACCGACGGCGTACTCGGCGGCTCGGCCGCGGTCGTCGGTCCGAACCGGACCATCGGCGACCTCGCGGGCGAGGCCACCCAGCGCCGGGCCGTCACGCTCAACAACACCGGCGACTCGGTGAGTTGGACCTCACGCGAGGCCACCAACACCTTCGTCCTGCGGTACTCCATCCCGGACGCGCCGGGCGGTGGCGGCACCAACGCCACCCTGAACCTCTACGCCAACGGCCAGTTGGTGCAGCCGCTCGGCCTCAGCTCCCACTACGCCTGGCTGTACGGCTCCGAGACCAGCCCCGGCAAGAGTCCGGGCGCGGGCGCGCCGCGGCACATCTACGACGAGTCCAGCTTCCTGCTCGGCCAGTCGTACCCGACCGGCACCGTCTTCACGCTGAAGAAGGACGCCGCCAACACGTCCCAGTACGCGATCGACTTCATGAACCTGGAGCAGACCGCGCCGTCCGCCAACCCGGACCCGGCCCACCTGCTCGTGCCGGCCGGCTTCGGGCAGCAGGACGTGCAGAACGCCCTGGACAAGGTGCGGATGGACTCCACCGGTACGTGGACCGGCGTCTACCTCCCGGCCGGGCAGTACGCGATCTCCAGCCGCCTCACCGTCTACGGCAAGGCCGTGAAGGTGGTCGGCGCGGGCGTCTGGTACACCCAGTTCTCCGCCCCGCAGACGATGACCGACACCGACACCGGGTGGGACCTGCAGTCCGGTGCGAGCGGCTCCTCCTTCACCGGCTTCGCCTGGTTCGGCAACTACAACACCCGCCAGGACGGCCCCGGCCACACCTGGGACTTGCGCAACCAGTCCGACATCACCATCGACAACGTCTGGATCGAGCACAACGTGGTCGGGGTGTGGGGCTCCTCCAACGTGCAGAACTCGACCTTCACCAACATGCGGATCCGCGACACCATGGCCGACGGCATCAACCTCACCAACGGCAGCCAGGGCAACCTGATCTCCAACGACGAGGCCCGCTCGACCGGTGACGACAGCTTCGCGCTCTTCGCGGCCCAGGACCAGAACCCGGGCGGCAAGCTCGCCAACAACACCATCCAGAACGTCACCGCGATCGCGCCCTGGCGGGCGGCGGGGGTGGCGGTCTACGGCGGTGGCGGCAACACGATCCAGAACTTCTCGGTCTCCGACACCCTCTGCTACTCCGGCCTGACCATCTCCTCGCTCAACTTCGGCTTCGCCTTCGAGGGTTTCGAAGCCACCCCGCAGACCGTCATCCGAAACTTCTCGCTGGCCCGCGACGGCGGCCACTTCTGGGGCAGCCAGGTCTTCCCCGCGATCTGGGCCTTCTCCGCCACCCAGCCCTTCCAGGGCATCCGGGTCAGCGACGCCACTATCACCGACCCCACCTACAGCGGCATCATGTTCCAGACCGACTACTCCGGCTCCACCGCCCTCAACCCCGTCACCGACACCGTCTTCACCAACACCACCATCACCGGCGCCCACGCCTACAACGACCCGTACGGCACCGGGAAGTCCGGCTACGGCATCTGGGCCAACCCCCTCCCCGAAGCCGGCCAGGGCCCGGCGGTCGGCTCGGTGACGTTCAACCACCTGGTCGAGAACAACAACGACGTCAACCTGCAGAACACCACCTCGACCTTCACCATCACCGTCAACCCGTAGTACCCGGTGTGAGCTTGAGGCCCTCTGCCCGTCCGGGCAGAGGGCCTTCGGCGCGGATGACCCGCGTGCTGTCGCCCGCCGACCCGGTGGGGACGGGCCAAGGTGCGACGGCTGCGCTCAGCTCGGGCCGCCGCCCCGGCGGAAGAGGGCGGTCCAGAGGAAGGGGACGCCGAAGAGCTCTGACTCGGGCGGTTCCTGCCGCATGCGGGTCAGCTCCACCTCGGTCAGGCCGGCGAACGCCCGGCGGAGCGCCTCGGGCGTGTAGGCGAGGCCGCCCTGCAGGCTGCCCTCCCGGTAGAAGTCGGCGTCGTCGAGCTCCGAGCCCATGCCGTCCGGCCCGGCGGCGAAGCAGGTGAGGGCGAGGTGGCCGCCGGGGGCCAGGACGCGGTCGAGGAGGGCGAGATAGCTGATCCGGCGGTGCGGTGGCAGGTGGTGGAAGCAGCCGGAGTCCACGATCAGGTGGTACGGTCCGGTCAGCTCGCCGTCGAGGGTGAAGGCGTCGCCGCAGATGAGCCGTGCTTCGACCGAGGCTTCGGCGGCGCGTTCCTTCGCCCACTCGATGGCGACGGGGGAGAGGTCGACCGCGTCCACCTCGAAGCCGCGCGCGGCGAGGTGGAGCGTGTTGCGGCCGGCGCCGCAGCCGAGGTCGAGGGCGCGCCCGGGCGCGATCAACCCCCGGTCGAGGTAGCCGGCCAGGCTCGCGTCGGGCTTCGGGGAGAAGAACGGCACCGGCCTCGACCGGTCGGTGTAGAAGCGGTCCCAGAACGCGGTGCCGTCGCCGGTGGCGAGGCGGCCGGTGTCGGTGTCGGATGTGAAGAAGCCGTCCAGGAACGTGAGTACGTCCTCGACGGTGCGGATGTTCCGGTCCATCGGCCCCCCTGTAGACAGGCCTCGATTCTAGGGAGTTCCAGGACAAAAGGCCAGGTCAGAGGCTATGTGGCGATGTCCTGGACGGCCTGCTGCGGGCTCGGGGCGAGCCGGAGGGCAAGAGGGGGCCCGAGTGGCGTTCCGGAGCCGTCCTGGGCCCCAAGAAGGCCGGGAAGGGGCCGTTCTCGGCCGGGGCGGTGGTGGCTGCGCTACGCGAACTGTGAGGCCCAGGCTTCGCGGGTGAGGGCGTACTCGACGTCGCCGTGTTCGGCGCCCGGGATGGGGTCGGGCCAGTCCTCGAAGAAGGTACGGACGTGGGTCAGGCCGGCCTTCTCCAGGACGCGGCGGGAGCCGGTGTTGACGGTCATGGTGGTGGCCACGACGCGGTCGACACCCAACTCCGCGAAGGCGTACCCGACCAGGGCGCGGGCGCCCTCGGTGGCGTAGCCGCGGCCCCAGGCGGCGGGGAGGAGGCGGTAGCCGAGTTCGGTGCCGCCGGTGAGGCCGGGGGTGGTGGCGGGGCGCAGTGCGAACCAGCCCAGGAAGGCACCGGAGGAGAGTGCGGAGGCGGCGAAGGCGCCCTGCCCGGCGGGGAGGGCGGTGTACTCGCCCAGCAGGCGCTCGAGCTGCCGCTCGACCTCGGCCCGTGCCACCGGGCGGCCGTCGTCGATGTACCGCATGACCTCGGGATGGCGGTGGAGGGAGGCCAGGTCGTCGAGGTCACCCTCGGTGAAGCGGCGGAGGGTCATGCGTTCGGTCGTCAGGTAGCTGCCCACGGGACCGATTCGACCAGGGTGTCCACGGGGGCGGCAACCGTATTCCGGTGACAATGGGGCCATGGGCGATGTGGTGGTGCGGGAGCGGCGGGACGCCGACCTGCCCGGGTGTGTGGCGGCGATGCGGTCGGTGCACGAGACGGACGGGTACCCCGTGGTGTGGCCGGCCGAGCCGGAGCGGTGGCTGACGCCGGGCGGGACGATCGGAGCCTGGGTGGCCGAGGTCGACGGGGTGGTGGCGGGGCAGGCGCTGCTCTGCCGGGCCGGGGCGGAGCTGGCCGGGGAGGTGGGGATGCCCGAGGAGGAACTGGCGGCGGTCGCAAGGCTGTTCGTGGGAGCAGTGGCCCGGAAGCGCGGGGCGGCAGGGGAGTTGCTCGCGCGCGTCACCGAGGAGGCGCAGCTGCGGGGCCTGCAGCCGGTGTTGGAAGTCGAGACCAGGGCGGCGAAGGCCATCGCGCTGTACGAGCGGACCGGCTGGCAGCGGGTGAGCACTCGGCTGGCCCGGTGGCGGCGGATAGACGGCAGCCGGGCGCACGTGCACACGTACGTCAGAGCGAGGCCAGCCACCCCGGCAGATCAGGGGCTTCGAGGGTGAAGTCGGCCGGGTCGAGGTCGCCGAGGTCGGTGGAGAAGACCGGCGAGTACGGGTCGTCGGTGCGCAGCAGGAAGCCCCGGCCGCCGCTGTCGTCCCCGATGAGCACGAACCCCGGTGCGTACCGGGCGACTTCGTAGGTCTCGTTGCGCTCGGGACGCTCGGCCGCCGGGTGGACCGCGATCCCGGCGTCCGTGAGCAGGCCGCCGGGAGGCAGCAGGCTCACCGGACCGCCGCGTGCAGCAGGCTGGCGAGGGAGCGGACCTCGCCGGCCGTGACGTGGGCGGCGTGGCTGAGCGGGGGCTCCGGGATCGGGGTGTGGGCGTGGGCGAGTTCGTCGGCGAGGCGTTCCATCTGCTTGACGGAGTTGTTCTGCAGGCGGTTCAGCCGGGTGATCAGGTGGCGGGCGCGGAAGTCCAGCGGGCCGATCGCCTCGCGCAGGGCGGTCAGCGCCGGGGGCCACTCGGCGTGGAAGTAGTCGAGGAAGCCCCGGAGTTCGTACTCGGCGGAGACCCGGTAGTCCTGGGCGCGGGGGCCGCTGGCGGACTCCATGGCGTCCAGCGCCTCCTGCGCCGCCAGGATGCGGCCGAAGGAGGCGTGTAGGAACTCCACGAGTCTGGCCTTGGCCCGGCGCACGGCCAGCTCGCTGTCGGCCACCTCCTCGGCGGTGGCCGGGTCGTAGCCGGGGCCCCGGTGGGTGGCGGCGTCCAGGATGCGGCCCCAGACCGTCTCACGCGGCGGAAGTGGCACCGGCGCGGCCCCGGGCGGGCAGAGCTGGTAGCCCGGACCGCTCCGGGTGAGTACGTCGACAAATCGACCGGTCATAGTGGGGCACCGCCTTCGATCTTCGCAGTCGTCAGGTCTTCGTGCGTGTCCCGGCCGCGGGGCACCGCGGTGGGGCGAGGAGCGGGCAGGGCCTGGTCCGGCTGGTGGAGCTGCGGGGCCATGGCCTGCCACTTGTCGAGGATCGCCGGGGCGCCCGCACCGACGATCATGGCGCCCAGGGCGCCGAGCTGGCCGGAGGCGGCGAGCCCCCAGGCGACCAGCGAACCGAGCACCACCCTGATCACCTCGCCGGTGAGGTAGAGGCCCAGGGTCGGGCCGTTCTTCACCCGCCAGGGCCAGCGGCGCTTGCCCTGGATGAACCGGTAGAGAGTGAGCAGGGAGATCAACCCGCCGCCGATCGCTCCGTACAGAAGCATCCGCCAGTGGGCCATGCCGCCCGCTCCTCCCGCTCCCCTCTCCGCACCCGAGGCTAACCCCCGGGCGGTCTGACTGTCACTCAGACTTACCCATGGTAGTCGAAGGTAACCGGGAGCAGCGTGGGATCAGACGAGAAGCGTCATGCGCGCGTCACCCGGCCGGCGAGGCAGACCAGGCCGGAGTCCTCGTAGCGGGTGAGGAGCCGGGAGGCCGCGCCCTGGCGGATGTCCAGCCCGCGGCGCAGTTCGGCGGTCAGCGCGATGGCGGCGGCGCCGGTGGCTTCGTCCTCGGCGATGACGCCGTCCGGGCGGCGCGGGAAGCCCCGGGCACGGACCTTGGCGGCCGCCTGGTCGGCCCAGGCCCAGGCGTACAGCCATCCCTCGCCGGGCGGCGGGGAGGGCAGCGCCTCGACCTCGGCGGGGGAGGGGAAGCGTTCGGTCCGGCGGCCGGTGGCCCAGGCCGGGTCGGCGCGCAGCCAGGTGAGGCCGTCGGCCGTCCAGCTGGGGACGGGCCCGGCGGGCGGGCGCAGCGTGTCGAGCTGGTGGCCGTGCTCGCGCAGCAGCCAGGCGGTGCCGATCAGCGGGTGGCCGGCGAACGGCAGCCGGGTGCCGGGGGTGTAGATGTCCACCACGCCCCGGCCGGGGTCGTCGACGAACACCGTCTCGCTGTAGCCGAGTTCGTTCGCCAGCCGCTGGCGGGCCGCCTCGCCGGGCACGCTCGGCCCGTCGAGCACCACGCCGAGCAGGTTGCCGCCCTCGCCGTCCGGGCCGGTGAAGACGCGCAGGATCTCATGATCGGTCATACCGTGATTGAACCAACCTGCACCGGAGCCTCGGCGGGGGCCGGTTCGAGCGCGGTGCGGCCCGCGGCGTCGCTGAGCTTGATGAGCAGTGCGACCAGCAGCCAGTTGGCGACCAGTGAGGAGCCGCCGGCGGCGAGGAAGGGCAGCGCCTTGCCGGTGAGCGGGATCAGGCCGGTCACGCCGCCGACCACGACGAAGACCTGCAGCGCGACGGCGGCGGCCAGCCCGGTGGCGAGCAGCTTGCCGAACGGGTCGGTCAGGGCGACGGCGGTGCGCAGGCCGCGCTGGACGAGCAGGGTGTAGAGGAGCAGTACCGCGGTGACCCCGCCGAGGCCGAGCTCCTCGCCGATGGTGGTGAAGATGAAGTCGCTGCGCCCGGCGAAGCCGATCAGCCAGGGGCGGCCGAGGCCGAGGCCGGTGCCGAGCAGGTGGCCGGTGCCGAGGCTGAACAGGGCCTGGGCGGGCTGGTCGGAGATCAGGGCCTTGTCGTGGATGGGCTTGTAGATGTCCAGCGGGTGCAGCCAGGCCTCGACCCGGCCGTGCACGTGCGGCTCGAGCGAGCCGACCACCGCGGCGCCGCCGACGGCCATCAGCAGGCCGAACACCACCCAGCTGGTGCGCTCGGTGGCCACGTACAGCATCACGATGAAGACACCGAAGAAGATCAGCGAGGTGCCGAGGTCGCGCTCGAAGATGAGCACGAGCAGGCTGATCACCCAGATCGCCAGGACCGGCCCGGCGTTGCGCCCGCGCGGCAGGCTCAGGCCCCAGACCTTGCGGCCGACCAGGGCGAGCGCGTCCCGGCTGGCCATCAGGTAGCCGGCGAAGAAGACGGTGATGGCGAGCTTGACGAACTCGTCCGGCTCGAAGGAGAGGCCGCCGAGCTTGATCCAGCGCTTGGCGCCGAAGCTGTCGCTGGGGAAGAAGGCGGGGGCGGCGAGCAGGGTGAGGGCGCCGACCATGAGCACGTAGACGTACCGCTGGAAGAAGCGGTGGTGCTTGACGGCGACGATCAGGCCGATGGCCACCGCCCCGGCGATGAAGATCCACATGATCTGGGAGGGCGCCGTGGGCAGCTTCTGGTAGTCGCCCTTGGCCGCGTGCACCAGGGCGTAGCTGATGTCGAGCCGGTGCAGCAGCACCAGGCCGAAGCCGCTGAGCAGCACGGCGATCGGCAGGATCAGCGGGTCCGCGTACCGGGCGAACCGGCGGACGGCCAGGTGCGCCAGCACCGCGAGCGCAGTGAGCGAGCCGCCGTACTTGAGCAGGCTGCCGGGGGCGTGGCCGTTCATGGTCAGCTCGGTGACGACCCAGCCGCCGATCGAGATCGCCACGGCGAACAGCACCAGGCCGAGCTCCAGGTTGCGGTGGTTGCCGGAGCGGCGGCGCCCCTCGGCGCGCTGGCTCTCGCGCATGTGCTCTTTCCCTCCCGAGGGTGGCTACGGCGGACGGAGAATCTTCGCACGTAAGAGCTGCCTGAAGTGGCGGTGGTTCCCACCTGCGTGAGGCGGTGGTGAACCGTCGTGGTCCAGCAGGTGAACAGTGCGGCCGGGCAGGTCCCTTGTCTACAGGGCCGTAGTAGGTTCGCTGGGGCCCTGACCGCGCCCAGTCTGGAGAAGCGCCCCGATGTCCGTCCTGACCTACACCGAAGCGATCGGCGTCGGCCTGCTCCAGGGAGTCACCGAGCTCTTCCCGGTCTCCAGCCTCGGGCACAGCATCCTGGTGCCCGCCCTGCTCGGCGGCCACTGGAAGCAGGACCTGGACGTGGCGGGCGAGAACTCGCCGTACCTGAACGTGCTGATCGGTCTGCACCTGGCCACCGCGTTCGCGCTGATCGTCTACTTCCGCCGGGACTGGGTCCGGGTGGTACGGGGCTTCGTCAGCTCGGCGCGCGAGCGGCGAATAGAGACGGTGGAGCAGAAGCTCGCCTGGCTGCTCGTGGTCGGCACGGTGCCGGTCGGAGTGGCCGGTCTGGCGCTGGACCACCTGTTCCGGACGGCGCTCGGCAAGCCGGTGCCCGCCGCGATCTTCCTGACCCTGAACGGACTGGTGCTGTACGTCACCGAGCGGCTGCGCCGGGGCGGCACCGGCCGCCGCCGGGCGGGCGCGGCGCCCGCGCCCGGCGAGGAGCACCTGAGCCACGAGGAGCTCTCGGACCGCCGGATCGCCAAGCTGACCTTCGGCGAGGCCCTCAAGATCGGCACGGCCGAGATCCTGGCCCTGCTGCCCGGCATCAGCCGCTCCGGCGTGACCATCTCCGCCGGTATCTTCCGCGGCCTCTCGCACGAGGACGCGGCCCGCTTCTCCTTCATGCTCGCCACCCCCGTGATCGCCGCGGCGGCCCTGCTCAAGGTGCCCGCCCTGCTCGGCCCGGCCGGGGACGGCATCCGCGGCCAGGTGCTGGCCGGCAGCGTGGCGGCCTTCGTAGCCGGGTACGTGGCGGTGAAGTTCCTGACCAAGTACTTCGAGACCAAGACGCTGACCCCGTTCGCGATCTACTGCACCCTGGCCGGTCTCGGCAGCCTGGCGTACCTGACGCTGACGTAACCGTACGCAGGTCCTGACGAAGCGGCGGTGGAGAGCTACATCTCCACCGCCGCTTCCGCATGCCCGCGTTCGGAGGTTCCTCCGTCGTCGTGGACGAACCATCGTTCCTACGCTCGCCCGTAAGCCGGACGCCCCTTGACGGCCGTGTCGGCAGCGGCTTACTTTGCTTCCGCAATCCAAAACTTGTTTTCCGCATGGTGGAAGTGCTCCGGAAGGGGCGACGCCACGGGCCGACCGCAGGAGTGACCCGATGCCTCGTATGACAGCCGCCCGCGCGGCAGTTGAGATCCTCAAGCTCGAAGGCGTGGAGGTCGCGTTCGGCGTGCCCGGCGCTGCGATCAACCCCTTCTATGCGGCGCTCAAGGCCTCCGGGGAGATCCGCCACACGCTGGCCCGCCACGTCGAGGGCGCCTCCCACATGGCCGAGGGCTACACCCGGGCCAAGGCCGGCAACATCGGTGTCTGCATCGGCACCTCCGGCCCGGCCGGCACCGACATGATCACCGGCCTGTACTCGGCGATCGCCGACTCGATCCCGATCCTGTGCATCACCGGCCAGGCGCCGGTGGCCAAGCTGCACAAGGAGGACTTCCAGGCCGTCGACATCGCCTCGATCGCCAAGCCGGTCACCAAGGCGGCCACCACCGTGCTCGAGGCCGCGCAGGTGCCCGGCGTTTTCCAGCAGGCCTTCCACCTGATGCGCTCGGGCCGCCCGGGCCCGGTCCTGATCGATCTGCCGATCGACGTGCAGATGACCGAGATCGAGTTCGACCCGGAGACCTACCAGCCGCTGCCGGTCTACAAGCCCGCCGCGAGCCGGGCCCAGATCGAGAAGGCGATCGCGATGCTCCAGGAGTCGGAGCGCCCGCTGATCGTGGCCGGTGGCGGCATCATCAACGCCGACGCGCCCGAGCTGCTGGTCGAGTTCGCCGAGCTGACCGGCGTGCCGGTGATCCCGACCCTGATGGGCTGGGGCATCCTGCCCGACGACCACGAGCTGAACGCCGGCATGGTCGGCCTGCAGACCTCGCACCGCTACGGCAACGCGAACTTCCTCGCCTCGGACTTCGTGCTCGGCATCGGCAACCGCTGGGCCAACCGCCACACCGGCAGCATCGAGGTCTACACCGAGGGCCGGAAGTTCGTCCACGTCGACGTCGAGCCGACCCAGATCGGCAAGATCTTCGCCCCGGACTTCGGCATCGCCTCCGACGCCAAGGCCGCGCTGACCCTCTTCGTCGAGGTCGCCCGCGAGCTCAAGGCCGCGGGTCTCCTGAAGGACCGCTCCGCCTGGGCCGCCGAGACCCAGGAGCGCCGGGCGCAGCTGCAGCGCAAGACGCACTTCGACAACGTGCCGATGAAGCCGCAGCGCGTGTACGAGGAGATGAACAAGGCCTTCGGCCCGGAGACCCGCTACGTCACCACCATCGGTCTCTCGCAGATCGCCGGTGCGCAGATGCTGCACGTCTACAAGCCGCGCCACTGGATCAACTGCGGCCAGGCCGGCCCGCTGGGCTGGACCATCCCGGCCGCGCTGGGTGTCGCCACCGCCGACCCGGAGACCCCGGTGGTCGCGCTCTCCGGTGACTACGACTTCCAGTTCATGATCGAGGAGCTGGCCGTCGGCGCCCAGCACAAGATCCCCTACGTCCACGTGCTGGTGAACAACGCCTACCTGGGCCTGATCCGCCAGGCGCAGCGCAACTTCGACATCGACTTCCAGGTCAAGCTGGAGTTCGAGAACGTCAACTCGCCCGAGCTGGGCGTCTACGGCGTCGACCACGTGAAGGTCGCCGAGGGCCTGGGCTGCAAGGCGATCCGGGTCACCGAGCCGGACGCGCTGCTGCCCGCCCTGGAGGAGGCCAAGAAGCTGGCCGCCGAGTTCCGGGTGCCGGTCGTGGTCGAGGCGATCCTGGAGCGGGTCACCAACATCTCGATGTCCGGTGGCGACATCGACAAGGTCAACGAGTGGGAGGAGCTGGCGACTTCGGCCGCCGACGCCCCGACCGCGATCCGCCCGCTGGCGGTCTGACCTGCAGGCGCTCGGGGCCCGGTACTCAGTGTCGAGTACCGGGCCCCGAGGCATTCCGGGTCACGCGCCGAGCTGCCAGATGGTGTGGTGGCTGGCCAGCACGGAGGCGGCGAGGATGGCGAGGTCGGCGGTGCCGAGGGCCAGGCCGAGCAGGGCACGGCCGCGGCGGGTGGTGCGGCGGGCCAGCGCGAAGGCGCCGAGGGCGAGCGCGCAGGGGCCGAGCACCAGGTTGAAGACGAGCAGGCCGAGCAGGCCGAGGATGAAGGAGGCGACGGCCATCTGGTCGGCGTCCTCGACGGCCTGGCGGGCGGTCAGGTAGCTCTTCATGGCAGGAGGCTCCTTCAGCGCCGGCGGGCGCGGGCGAGGCCCTCGCGGGTGCCGAAGGCGAGCAGCCAGAGGGTGATCGCGGCGGTGGCGGCGAGGAAGGCGGGGAGGGTGAGGTGGACGGCGGCGCCCATGAGCAGGCCCATGGCGGCGATGACGAGGAGCAGCATGGTCCGGTCCTTGTCGGTGTCTACGGCAGGATCGAGTCGGCTAACAAGTGTTCGCTGACTCTCGGGGAACACTCTACGCTCGCCAAAGTCGGCAAACAGTTGTTTACTGAATGATGTGAGTCACACCGCCGGGGTCAGACAGGCCCAGAAGCAGCAGAGCCGCCGCGCGCTCCTGGACGCGGGCCTGCGCCTGCTCGAGCACCAGAACCTCAGCGGCCTCGGGGTCCGCGAGGTGACCAGGGAGGCCGGCATGTCGCCGGCCGGGTTCTACCGGCACTTCCCGGGCCTCGCCGAGCTGGGCGTCGAGCTGGTGGAGGAGTCGCTGGCCAGCCTGCACGGGATGATCCGCTCGGCGCTGGCCCAGCGGGGCGCGGCCGAGGAGCGGATCGACCGCACGGTGGCCGTGATCGCCGCGCACGTGCGCGAGCACCAGCCGCACGTACGCTTCCTGACCCGTGAGCGGCACGGCGGGGTACGGGCCGTCCGGGAGGCGATCGGCGGCGAACTGCGGCGCTTCGCCGGTGAGGTGGCCGAGGCCCTGGCCCTCCAGCCGGTCTCGGCGGGCTGGAGCCCGGAGGAGATCGCGATGCTGGCCGGACTGTACGTCGACCACATGGTCTCCACCGCCGCCGCCCTCCTCGACGCCCCGACCGAGGCCGAGCGCCGCCGGATCGCCCGGACGGCGCAGACCCAGCTGCGCCTGATCGGCGTCGGCCGCCGCCACTGGCGGGCGGAGGCGGGGTAAACCCGATTGCGTGCGGTGGGGCGGCTGTCTAGGGTCGTCGGCAACACGTCGACGGAGACGAGTAGCCGAGGATTCACGCGAGCAGAGAGAGCCGCCGGTAGCTGGGAAGGCGGAGTCGCGTCCGAGGCGAAGACCCTCCCGAGTGCGGGGAGGAACGGCCCGAGCCCCGGGCCCCATGCCCCGCCGGTTGGCCCACGTCACGGGCCGACGCCATCGCGGCCGGGTGCGAGCCCGTCGCGGCGGCGGACCGAGGCCGTTGCCCAGGTGACGGCGAAGGTGCGGTGGTACCGCGAGTCCCCTTCTCGCCCGCACCCCCAAGGGATCATGATGACGGCCCAGGAGGCTGTGATGATCCACCCCGCTCCCCGTGTACTGGCGACCGACCTGCCCGCCCACCTCGACCGGCCGGTGTCCGTCTCCGGTTGGGTGCACGCGCTGCGCCTGATGAGCGCGATGCAGTTCGTGGTCCTGCGCGACCACACCGGCCAGGTGCAGATCACCCACCGGCGTGACGGCGGCCCGCTCGAAGCGCTGCTCGACTCCCTCACCCCCGAGTCCGCCGTGCGGATCACCGGCCGGGTGGTGGCCGCGCCGCAGGTGAAGCTGGGCGGCCTGGAGCTCGTCCCGGAGTCGGTCGAGGTGCTGAGCCTCGCCGAGACGCCGCTGCCGATCGACGACCGGACGGGCCCCGAGCGCCGGGCCGACTGGCGCTTCCTGGACGTCCGCCGCCGGGCGGCCGCCGGGCTGGTCTTCGCGGTACAGACCACCTTCGAGCAGGCCCTGCGCGAGTACGCGATGGGCCAGGGCTGCACCGAGATGCACACGCCCAAACTGATGGGCACCGCCTCGGAGTCCGGCGCCGAGGTGTTCGAGCTCAAGTACTTCGACCGCAGCGCCTACCTGGCGCAGTCCCCGCAGTTCTACAAGCAGATGGCGGTGGCGGCGGGGGTCGACCGGGTCTTCGAGATCGGGCCGGTCTTCCGGGCCGAGCCCTCGTTCACCTCCCGGCACATGACCGAATTCACCGGTCTGGACGTGGAGTTGTCTTGGATCGACGACGTCGAGGAGGTGATGGCCTTCGAGGAGCGGATGCTCGCCCATGCGATCGGCAAGGTGGTCGAGGTGCACGGCGAGCGGATCTGGGAGGTGTTCGGGGTCGAGCCCGTGGTGCCTCAACTCCCGTTCCCGCGGCTGACGATGGCCGAGGCGCAGTCGGTGCTCCGTGCCGAGGGGTGGGACCCTGAGGGGGGCAAGCAGGACCTCGACCCGGAGGGCGAGCGGCGGTTGGCCGCCCATGTGCGGGAGCGCTTCGGGCACGAGTTCGTCTTCGTCACCCACTACCCGGCCGCGATCCGGCCGTTCTACCACAAGCGCCCCGAGGGGCGGCCCGACCTCACGCTCAGCTTCGACCTGCTCTGGCAGGGACTGGAGGTCACCACCGGCGCCCAGCGGGAGCACCGCTCCCAGGTGCTGCTCGCGCAGGCGGCGGAGAAGGGCATGAGCGCCGAGCCGATGCGCGAGTACCTGGACGTCTTCCGCTTCGGCTGCCCGCCGCACGGCGGCTTCGGCGCGGGGCTGGCGCGGCTGCTGATGGTGTTGCTCGGCCTGGACTCGATCCGGGACGCGGTCTTCCTCTTCCGGGGGCCGCACCGGCTGACGCCCTGATCTGCACGGATCGCCTCTCGGAGTCTGACGTACCCAACTGGCATTTGCGGCAGGCCTCTTGACAGGTCGGCATGCCCACGCCAGTTTTGGTGGAACCCCACGGAACCCCCACAACTCCGAGAGGCACTCACATGCAGAAGCCGCTCATCGGCGCGCTCACCGCGCTGCTGCTCGCCGGGGCCACCGCCCTGGCCGGCGCCGCCCCCGCCTCGGCCGCCACCGCGGCCGCCAAGGCCGCGCCCGCCGTCACCGTCAACTTCGCGGGCACGGTGGCGCTCAGCGACTGCTCCGGCTCCGTCGTCCGGATGCCGAACTCGCTCGCCACCGACCCGGCCCTGGTGCTGACCAACGGCCACTGCCTGGAGACGGGCATGCCCGACCCCGGCCAGGTGATCGTCGACCAGTCGTCCAACCGCAGCTTCACGCTGCTCAGCGCGAGCGGTGGGCGACTCGGCACGCTGCGGGCCACCAAGGTCGCGTACAGCACGATGACCGACACCGATGTGACCATCTACCAGCTGAGCACCACCTACGCCTCGATCCAGTCGAAGTACGGGATCAGCCCGCTGACCATCTCGACCACGCACCCGGCGGCCGGTGCTTCGATCAAGGTGGTCTCCGGCTACTGGAAGAAGATCTACTCCTGCAACATCGACGCCTTCGTGTACAAGCTGCACGAGGGCGACTGGTGGTTCAAGGACTCCGTCCGCTACACCTCCGCCTGCAACACCATCGGCGGCACCTCCGGCTCGCCCGTGGTCGACACTGCCACCGGGCTGCTGGTGGCGGTCAACAACACCGGGAACGAGAACGGCGAGTACTGCACCGTCGACAACCCGTGCGAGGTGGACGCGAGCGGCAACGTGACCATCCACCAGGGCATCAACTACGCCGAGGAGACCTACGGCATCCCCGCCTGCTTCGGCGCGGGCAACAAGCTCGACCTGACTGCGGCCGGGTGCGCCCTGCCCAAGCCGTAACGCCCGACGAGGCCGCCGGCCCTGGGCCGGCGGCCTTTCGCGTGCCCTCTGTCCGAAGTGATGAATCAGTGCTTCAATTCTTCCGTGGCCTACCGACGCACCCCCGCCGTCCAAGCCCGGCTGGACGCCCAGCGCGAGGCCGTGCTGCGCGCCGCCGTGGCGCTGCTCGGCGAGCGCGGCTACGGCGGCTGCTCGATGGCGGCCGTCGCGCACCGGGCCGGGGTCGCCACCGGCACCGTCTACCAGCACTTCGCCAACAAGGCCGAGCTCTCCGTCGAGCTGTTCCGGCTGGTGGTGGGCCGCGAGGTGGCCGCCGTCACCGAGGCCGCCGCGCGGGAGAGCACCCCGCAGGGCAAGGTCGCGGCCGTGATCGAGACCTTCGCCGTCCGGGCGCTCAAGGCCCCCCGGCTGGCGTACGCGCTGCTCGCCGAGCCCGCCGACGCCGTGGTGGACGCCGAGCGGCTGGTCTTCCGCCGGGCCTTCCACGAACTCATCGCCGCCCAGATCACCGACGCCATCCGCACCGGCCGACTCCCGCAGCAGAGCGCCGAGTTGACCGCCGCCGCGCTGGTCGGCGCGACCGCCGAGGCGCTGGTCGGCCCGCTCGCCGCCGGCTCGCCGCCCGGCGATCTCGTCCCCGCCATGGTCTCCTTCGCGCTGCGCGCCCTCGGAGCCGCCCCCGTCACTGAAGGAGACCGCGATGCCGCCCACGCATGAAGTCACCAACCAGGTCCCCGAGTTCCACGGCCAGGGCCACGACCTCGCCGAGGATCCGACGCTGCTCGCCGCGCTGCGCCGGGCCGGCGCCGAGTGGGTCGAGCCCGAGCTGCACGAGCTGGGCCGGCGGGCCGGCACGGCCGAGGCCGCCGACTGGGGGCGCCTGGCCAACGAGTACCCGCCGGTGCTGCGCACCCACGACCGCTACGGTCACCGGATCGACGAGGTCGAATTCCACCCCGCCTGGCACGAGTTGATGCGCACCGCCGTCTCGCACGGCCTGCACGCCGCCCCCTGGCGGGACGCCCGCCCCGGCGCGCACACCGCCCGGGCCGCCAAGTTCTACCTCTGGGGCCAGGTCGAGGCCGGGCACAGCTGTCCGATCTCGATGACCTACGCCGCCGTGCCCGCACTGCGCGCCACCCCCGAACTCGCCGAACGCTTCGAGCCGTTGCTCGCCTCGACGGAGTACGACTTCGGCCTGCGCGAGCCGAGCGGCAAGCGCGGACTGATTGCCGGCATGTCGATGACCGAGAAGCAGGGCGGCTCCGACGTCCGTACCAACACCACCACCGCCACCCCGCAGCCGGACGGCACCTACCGGCTGGTCGGGCACAAGTGGTTCACCTCGGCGCCGATGTCCGACCTGTTCCTCACCCTGGCCCAGGCGCCCGGCGGTCTGAGCTGTTTCGTGCTGCCCCGGGTGCTGCCGGACGGCGGCCGGAACCGGCTGCACATCCAGCGGCTCAAGGAGAAGCTGGGCAACCGCTCCAACGCCTCCTCCGAGCTGGAGTACGACGGCGCGGTGGGCTGGCTGGTCGGCGAGGAGGGCCGCGGGGTGCCGACCATCATCGAGATGGTCAACATGACCCGCCTGGACTGCACGCTCGGCGCCGCCTCCGGGATGCGTACGGGTGCGGTGCTCGCGCTCCACCACACCACCCACCGGCGGGCGTTCGGCAAGGCGCTGGTCGACCAGCCGCTGATGCGCAACGTGCTGGCCGACCTGGTGGTCGAGTCCGAGGCCGCCACCGCCGTCGCGATGCGGCTCGCCGTCGCCACCGACCTCTCCCAGGCCGGGGACGAGCAGGAGACGCTGGTCCGGCGGCTCGGCCTCGCGGTGGCCAAGTACTGGGTGTGCAAGCGGGGCCCGGCGCACGCCGCCGAGGCGCTGGAGTGCTTCGGCGGCAACGGCTACGCGGAGGAGTCCGGAATGCCCCGGCTCTACCGGGAGGCCCCGCTGGTGTCGATCTGGGAGGGCTCGGGCAACGTCGCCGCGCTGGACGCGCTGCGGGCGATGGCCAAGCAGCCCGCCACCGTCGAGGCGCTGCTCGGCGAGATCGAGACGGCGGCCGGGGCCGACCGACGGCTGGACGCCGCCGTGGCCGAGGTGCGCAAGCAGCTCGGCGACCTCACCGAACTCGAGTACCGCGCCCGCCGGGTGGTCGAGCAGCTGGCGCTCTGCTTCCAGGGCTCGCTGCTGGTGCGCCACGGCGACCAGGCGGTGGCCGACGCCTTCTGCGCCTCCCGCCTGGGCGGCGACCACGGCGGCGCCTTCGGCACCCTGCCGGCCGGGCTCGACGTGGAGCCGATCCTGGCCCGGGCCCGGCATGCCTGAGGAATCCGCCGAAGTACGGTCGTTCTGGCAGGAGCTGGGCTTGCCCGGCGTGGTGGACGTGCACACCCACTTCATGCCGGAGCGGGTGCTCGACAAGGTCTGGGCGTACTTCGATTCGGCAGGCCCCCTCACCGGGCGGCCCTGGCCGATCGCCTACCGCGAGGAGGAGGGCCAACGGCTCGCCCGGCTGCGGGAGTTCGGCGTCCGGGCGTTCACCGCGATGCTCTACCCGCACAAGCCGGGCATGGCCGCCTGGCTCAACTCCTGGGCGGTGGACTTCGCCGCCCGCACCCCCGACTGCCTGCACACCGCGACCTTCTACCCCGAGCCCGGCGTCGAGGCGTACGTGGCCGAGGCGATCACCCGCGGGGCGCGGGTCTTCAAGGCACACGTCCAGGTCGGCGCGTACGACCCGGCGGACCGACTGCTCGACGGGGTCTGGGGTCTGCTCGCCGAGGCCGGCCTTCCGGTGGTCACCCACTGCGGCTCCGGCCCCGCCCCCGGCAAGCACACCGGCCCCGGCCCGATCGCCGAGGTGCTGGCCCGCCACCCCCGCCTGCGCCTGGTGGTGGCGCACCTGGGCCTGCCCGAGTACACCGACTTCCTCGACCTCGCCGAGCGGTACCAGGAAGTCCGGCTCGACACCACGATGGTCTTCACCCCCTTCACCGAGGAGACCGCCCCCTTCCCGAAGACCGAACTGCCCCGGCTGGCCGCGCTGGAGCAGCGGATCCTGTTCGGCTCGGACTTTCCCAACATCCCCTACCCGTACGTCGAGGCGCTGCGGTCGCTGGAGCGGTTGGGGTTGGGGGAGGGGTGGTTGCGGGCGGTCTGTCATGACAATGGGGCGCGGCTGTTCGGGTTGGGGTGAGAGCAGGGGGCCCGGCGGGCGGGGGTTGGGGGCTGGGGAGTGGGGTCGGTGGTGGTGCGGTCGCTGGAGCGGTTGGGGTTGGGGGAGGGGTGGTTGCGGGCGGTCT
Organism: Kitasatospora sp. NPDC002227; assembly: GCF_040296285.1. Lineage (NCBI taxonomy): Bacteria > Bacillati > Actinomycetota > Actinomycetes > Kitasatosporales > Streptomycetaceae > Kitasatospora > Kitasatospora sp. NPDC002227. The sequence continues at coordinate 65,948 of NZ_JBEOWY010000008.1, read as the reverse complement.
GTCACGACAATGCGGCGCGGCTGTTCGGGTTGGGGTGAGAGCAGGGGGCCCGGCGGGCGGGGGTTGGGGGCTGGGGTGACGGGTGCCAAGGCGGTGATCAGCTGACGGTGGCCAGGGTGGTGACCAGGTCTGCGTGCAGGCTGGGGGCGGCGGCGACGAAGCTGGTCGCCGTCGGTTCCCAGGGGGTGCCGTCGGCGCAGGTGACCGTGGCGCCGGCCTCGCGGGCGATCAGGGCGCCGGGGAGGAGGTTGGCCGGGTCGGTGCCGTAGAGCCAGAACAGGCTGAGCGCGCCGGAGGCGACGTGTGCGACCTGCAGGGCGGTCGGGCCGAGGTTGCGGACGGCAAGGACGTCGGCGAGCACGGCGGAGAGCGACTGGCCGGCGCGGCGGCGGGCCACCGGGTCGGTGCCGGCCTGCGGGGAGTGCGAGGTGCCCGCCACGGCGGCCCGCAGGTCGCGGCGCGGCGGGGTGACCGGCTCGCCGTTGAGGCGGGCGCCGCCGCCGCGGACGGCGGTGTAGGTGTGGCCCTCCAGCGGGGCGTGGATCACGGCGAGCACCGGCTCGCCGTCCTGCAGCAGGGTCGCGGTGACGGCCCAGTGCGCCAGTCCGCTCAGGTACTGCACCGCGCCGTCGGTGGCGTCGCAGCTCCACCACTCGCCATCGGCGGGCGCCGCCCCGGTCAGCTCGTCGTCCAGCCAACCCGCTTGCGGGCGCAGCGCGGTGAGCCGCTCGCGCAGCAGCGCCGAGGCCGGTTCGTCCAGCTCGGCGAAGACGGCGAAGGCGTCCTCGAGCGTGACGCCCGGCATGGGCCGGGGGCTCTGCCGGGCGGCGAGCAGCTCGCCCACCTCGCGGACGGCGGCGGTGACGGCGGGCAGCAGGGTGGCGAGATCGGTGCTGGTCAGCATGGTGGGTGGCCCCCTCGGAGTCGGTGTGTTCGAGAGAAGAAGTACCGTGGGGCCGACCGGGGAGGGGACTCCGGAGTGGCGGAATGGCGGGGATCGGACATGGCGGAGCTGTCAGCGGCGGATCTGGACGAGGTGGACCGGCGGCTGGTCTGCGCCCTGCAGATCGACGGCCGGGCCGAACCGGGCCGGCTGGCGGAGGTGCTCGGGGTCTCGGTGCGGACGGTGACCAGGCGGCTGGCCCGGCTGCAGGGCAGCGGGGTGCTCCGGGTGGTGCGGATGCCGGGGCCGCGCCAGCCGGGGGACGGCGCGCTGCTGCTCCGGGTCCGGGTGCTGCGCGGCAAGGTGGAGGCGATCGCGCAGGCGCTCGCGGCCCGGCCGGAGGTGCCGTTCGTGGACGTGATGCTCGGCGGGCAGGAGGTCGGCGCCGTGGTGCTGACCGACGACCACACCCGGGGCAGCCTGCTGCAGGGCCAACTCGCCGCCACCCAGGCAGTGGTGGAGACCACCGCCCATGCCGCGCTGCACCTGTTCGCCGACGCGGGCCAGTGGCAGGCGGGTTGGCTGACCGCCGACGAGGCGGCCGCGCTCACCCCGCTGCCACCGGGCGACGAGGAGCCGCCCACCCTGGACGCGCTGGACGAGGCACTGCTGGCCGAACTGGCCGTCGACGCCCGGCAGTCGAACGCCGCGCTGGCCACCGCCTGCGGCGCGCCCGAGTCGACCGTACGCCGCCGGGTGGCCCGGCTGGCGGCGGGCGGGCTGCTGCGCACCCACGCGACGGTCGACCCCCGGCTGCTCGGGATGACGGTGGACGCCAACCTCTGGCTGGAGGTGCCGCCGGGCCGGCTGGCCGAGGTGGGCGCCGAGCTGGCCCGGCACCCGCAGGTGCACGGGGTGCTGGCGACCAGCGGCCCGGCCAACCTGATGGCGATGGTGTTCTGCCCCGACCCGCCGGGGCTGTACCGCTTCCTGACCGAGACGCTCGGCCCGCTGGGCGTCACCCGGGTGGAGACCACCATCGTGGCCCGGGCGGTCAAGCGGGCCGGGGTGATCCTGCCCGAGCTGGGGACGCGAAAGCCCCGCCGCGGCTGAGCCGTGACGGGGCTTGCGAGGGGGGGTCAGGCGCCGGTGGTGGAGCCCGGGCGGATCACCATCATGACCGTCACCACGGCCCAGAGCAGGTTGAAGATCCCGGCCGTCATCGGCAGCCGCTTGAGGCCGCCGGTGGCGCGGGTCAGCAAGTCCTGGTCGGGGGAGCCGGCCAGCGCGTCCACCACGTTCTGCTGCGCCGGGTTGACCAGGACGAGCAGCACCAGCGCCGCGAGCACCGTCAGCACGGTGGCGACGATCAGCCAGGTCTGGTTCATGATGCCCATCACCTGCGCGGTGCCCACGCCCATCACCGGCACGGCGATGCCCAGCATCGCGTAGACCTGGGTGATCCGGTGCAGCAGCTTGACGGAGGCGGCGGCCGAGGCCTGCTCGGGACCGCCGGCCAGCGCGGCCTTGGCGCGGGCGGGGAACATGCTGACCGCCACGGCGACGGGGCCGATGAACAGGATGGCGGCCAGGACGTGCAGGCTCAACAGGAGCTTGGCCATGGTGAGGGAATCCTTCGCGGACGGGGTGGAACCGGGACGGCAGGAAGGGCTGAACGGGTGGCCCGCGCCCCCGGCACGCTAACACCGCCGGCGGATCCGCCGGACGGCGGGTGCTCCTGGGCCTGTTCGGGTGGAAGCCGCCGGGCATCCGGTGTGGCGGCTCCCGGGCGCGGGGGAGCGGGGCTGGTAATGGCAGGGTCGGCTCGCGTCGGCGTTCTGTCCGGATCCCGCTCCGCCTCGGAGGGTTTGCCTTGCCACGCGCCGTACCGCAGCCGTCCGTCCCCGTCTGTCGCCCGGTCCGCCCGGTCCGCCCGGCCCGTCCGGCCGCTAGGCGGCTGGTCCGCGCGGGGGTGGTGGCCGCGCTGGCCCTCGCCCCGGTCGCGCTCGGCCTGCCCGGGAGTGCCGCGCCGCTGCCGCCGCCGCTCGGCGCCTGCTCCGGCCCGGACTGCCCGAGCGGCTGGAACCCGCCGAACAACGGGGACTTCCCGGGCCGGGACGCCACCATCAACGTCTTCGTCGGCGGCGACTTCACGGCTCAGCAGCGGGCGGCCGAGGCCGAAGGCAAGATCGTCACGCTCGGCAACCTCACCATCGACAAGAACGGCGGCGGCTCCTACAACATGGGCGTGGTCGGCGTCGGCTCCCGGGTGCCCCCGCCGGACGGCACCGACTTCGTGACCGTCGGCGGAAACATCGCCGTGCAGCCGGGCAACACCGCGTACGTCGGCGGCTCCGACTCCAAGACCACGGCCTGGGGCAACGTCCGCTACGGCGGCACCCTGACCGGTACGGTGACCATCGCGCCGACCGGGCAGGCGATCCACGACGCCGCCGCCGCCGACCAGTACAAGCCGCTGCGGACGCAGATCGAGGAGCTCTCGGCCTGCGCGGCCAAGCAGACCGCGACGGGCACCCTGCTCGCCACGGCGAGTGATGTCACCTTCGTCGGTGACGGCACCAGCATGCGGCAGATCTTCAACGTCCCGGGCAACCTGGCCGGCCCCACCGGTGGCCAGATCGGGCTGTCCTTCAGCAACATCCCGGCCGGGGCGACCGTCATCGTCAACATGCTGGCCGACGACGCCCTGATCAACACCTACACCGGCACCGGCCTGGCGGGTGACCAGACCACCGAGATGCGGCCCAAGCTGGCCTGGAACTTCCCGACCTCCAGCACGGGCGCCATCCGGGGCTCGGCCCAGTTCCAGGGCATGGTGATGAGCGGCAACCCGGCGGGCACCATCACCGTCTCCCAGCCCGGAATCAACGGCCGGATCTACCTGGCGGGCAACTTCGTCCAGGAGGGCTCGGGCGGCTACGAGGCGCACGCCTACGAATTCACCGGCGACTGGCCCGAGTGCGCGACCCCCACCCCCACGCCGACCCCCACGCCCACTCCTACACCCACGCCCACGCCCACACCGACCCCCACGCCAACCGGCTCGGGGACCACGCCCGCCCCGACCGGCTCCGGGACCACCCCGGCGCCCACCGCCTCCGAGACCGGCTCCGAACTCCCCGCGACCGGCGGCGACCTCGCCCTCCCGGTCGCCGTGGTGGCCGTCTCGCTGCTCTCTGCGGGCGGCGTGATCTTCTGGGTCTCCCGCCGCAAGGGCCGGCACGGCTGACGGATCGGCGGGGCCCGGGCCCGGACCAGCAGAAGCGACAAGTCGGCGAGGAGACAATCCGGACACAGACTTGGCCGGAACCGGTGCGCCGGGCGGATCGGCGTGCGACGATCGGCTGAGCTTTCGTCAGGTCCACCGCAAGGGCTGGGGGAGTCATGCCGGAGCAGCCGGAGTACGCCGAGTTCCTGACCGCCGAGGGCGCCGTGGTGCGGGTCGAAGGGGCCGGCGCCGTGGAGTACGGCGGGATGCAGCCGGTCGGCCGCCGTGGCGCCGGGGTCGAGCGGGCGGCGGAGAGCTTCGAGGGCGCCCTCGAAGGGGCGCGGGCCGCGGCCGAGTCGGCGCTGGCGGTGTTCCGCGGCGGGGCGCTCGCGCCGGACGAGGTGGAGATCGAGTTCGGCGTCAAACTCACCGCCGAGGCGGGCGCGTTGATCGCCCGCACCGCCGCCGACGCGCACCTGACCGTCAGACTCACCTGGGCCCCGCACCGCGAACCCCCCGACCGGCCCTGACGGCGGCGGCCGATGCGGGACGTGCCCTGGCTGGCCCGGATCACCACCGACGGGCCCGGCGCGACCACCGGTGCCGGTGTGCTCGTCACCGACCGCTGGGTGCTCACCTGCGCCCATGTGGTGGCCGGGGCCGAGCGGGCCGCCGTCCGCCTGGTCAACCGGCCCGCGCTGCCCGAGCTCGGGGCCACCGTGCTGCGGCGCGGCCCGTGGCAGGGCGAGGGCACCGGGGACGTCGCGGTGCTCGCGCTGGACGAGCCGGTGTCCGTCGAGCCCGCGCGCTTCGCGCCGCTGCACGGCTGGTCCGGCCTGCGTGCCCCGCAGCTGGCCGCCTACGGCTTCCCGGCCGGGCATGACGGCGGCCTCAGCAGCGAGATCCGGCTCACCCGGGGCGGCTTCCGGATCGCCGGCGAGCTGCTGCAACTGGAGCACGAGGGCACCGGCATGCCGCTCTCCCCGGGCTTCAGCGGCGGCCCGGTGGTGATCGCCGCGACGGGCGAGGTGGTCGGCCTGGTCACCGCCGCGCAGGACACCCTCTGGCGGGGCCCCGGCGAGCGCGGCCGCCCGGCGGTGCGGCTCGGCCACATGCTGCCCGCCGAGGCGCTGGCCCGGTACGTGCCGGAGCTGGCCGAGCTGCTGCCCGGCGCGGCCGTCCTGCCCGAGGCGGTGGGGGAGCTGCGGCGGCTGCTGGCCGGGGCGCGGCTGCCGGCCGATCCGCTGGAGCTCTACCGGGCCGCGGTCGGCGCACTCGGCTGCCCGGACCCGCCGCAGCGGCCCGATTCGCTCTGGGCGGCCGCCTGGTACCTGCTCGCCGAAGTCCCGGCGCCGCCCGAAGGCCCGCACCCCGTCCTGGAGTTCGCCGCCCGGGTGGCCGAGGCGGCCGGGCCCGGCGCGCTGCGCCAGGGCCTGCACTCCTGGCTGGCCGGCCAGGTGCACCGCGGCGCGTCGGTGCCGGTGGCGCGCTGGCGGCCGGTGCTGGTGGAGATCGCCCCGAGCGGCGCCGGCCCGGGGATGTTCCACGTCACCGTGGCGACCATCCGGGACGGCGTGCTCGGCGAGCCGCACGCCGGCACCGTGCCCCGGCCCCGGCTGCCCGGCTTCGTCCGGGACCGGATCGACCGGGAGATCGGGCAACTGGATTCCGACGGAACCGAGTTGATCATCTTCGCGCTGCCCCGCAAGTGGCTCACCCAGCCCGTGCACAGCTGGGCCCGCCGCCGGGGCGACTTCGGCCCGCTGGGCGCCGACCACGCCGTGGTGGTGGTCGACCAGCAGCGCCGTGCCGCCCCCGCCGAGCGCCGCCAGCTGGAGCTCAAGTGGTCCGCCCTGCGCGGCAGTCCGGGCACCGAGCTGCATCCGGTGCCCTGCACCGACCCGCCGGACAGCCGCCGCTTCTACCACCAGCTCCGCCCGCCCGAGCGCCGCGCCCTGCCCGCTCTCGGTGGCCCGCCCAAGGGTCTGCCCTACGAAGAGCTGCTGGCCGCCGCGCTCAAGGCCGGTGCCCCGGCCGTGCTCTGGCCCGAACGCCCGTGCGCCGCCGATCACACCCGTGCCGAGACCTGCCGGAGCGCGGGATTCCTTGCCAGACTGGCGGAGGAGCTGTCCGACGTCCCCCCGGACGATCTGCCGCGACTGGTCCGGGAGTTGCGGCACGAGGCGCAGGAGAGCGAACGCCCGTCCGAGCACTGGGCCGACGGCCTCGTCCTGCTCTGGGAGGACCCGGAGGTCCTGCCCAGCCCGCACCGCCCGTACCGGGTCGTCCCGACCGCCCGCCACAGTGACCACCCGCCGAGTGACCAGCCGCCCCCGTGACCAGCCGCGCCGACGACCGAACAGTTGAGCACCCAGCAGCAGGAGAGGCCGCACCATGCCCCTGACCCGGATCTACCGGGGCACCGACGAGCCCCACGACGGCCTCGACGCGCTCCCGGCGCCCCCGCCCTGGCGGACCTTCGACGGCGGCCCGGCGCTGCCCACCCCGGCCGCCGAGGAGGGCTGCACCGCCCCTTCCGCGCACCGGGCCGGCACCTTCCGCCCCACCGCCGAGACGGTCGAACTCGTCAACGCCGCCCTCTACCTGCGCCGCCCGCTGCTGGTCACCGGCCCGCCCGGCAGCGGCAAGTCCAGCCTCCCGTACGCCGTCGCCCGCGAGCTCGGCCTCGGCCCGGTACTGCGCTGGAACATCACCAGCCGCTCCACCCTGCGCGACGGCCTCTACCAGTACGACCCGCTCTCGCGCCTGTACGCCGCCAACCAGTCCGCCCACCAGTCCGCCGCCGGGGCCGGCCTGGACGAGCACCTGCGGCTCGGGCCGCTGGGCACCGCGCTGCTCCCGTACGGCCGGCCCCGGGTGCTCCTGATCGACGAGATCGACAAGGGCGACCTCGACCTGCCCAACGACCTGCTGCACGTCCTCGAGGACGGGCAGTACGAGATCGACGAGCTGGTGCGGGCCGCCCCGCAGCAGCCGGAGGCGCAGGTGCTCACGGCCGACGGGCGCGGCCGGGCGCCGGTGCGCGGCGGGCGGGTGCGCTGCCGGGCCTTCCCGTTCACCGTGCTGACCAGCAACGCCGAGCGGGAGTTCCCCGCCGCCTTCCTGCGGCGCTGCGTGGTGCTGGAGCTGCGGCGGCCCGAAGGGGCCGAGCTGGAGTCCATCGTCAAAGCCCATCTGCCGGGCAGTGACGCCGAGTTGGTGGACGAGATCCTGCGGGTCTTCCTGGCCCGGCGGGAGGAGGGCGAGCTCGCCACCGACCAGCTGCTCAACGCCATCTACCTCACCTCCCGGCCCGAACTCACCGAGGCCACCGACCGCGCCACCCTGGCCGCCCAGGTGATGCCCTACCTCACCCGGGGGCAGGACGACGATGCCTTCTGAGCCGCCGGGCCTGGACCGGCTCGCCGCGCTGCTCGCCGCCCTCGGCCGCCCCGCGCCCGAGCCGGTCGAGCTGGCCGAGCTGCTCTGGCTCGCCGCGCGCGGCACGCCCGGTGAGGAGGGCGAGCCGGACGGCGTCGATCTGGTGCGCCGGTGGCGGCGGCGCCGCCGCGGCTTCGGCGCCCCCGACAGCGCCGAGGAGACCGCGGAGGGGGCCGGGGTGGACGGGCGGCCCGGCCGTACCGCACTCCACCTGCCCTCCGACGACCCGGCCGACGCGCTGGGCGCCGCCGCGCCCGTGCCCACCCCCAGCACCCCGATGCTCGCCCGCCCGCTGGCCCTGCAGCGCGCGCTGCGCCCGCTCAAGCGCCAGGTGCCCGACCCGCGCCGTGCGCTCCTCGACGAGACCGCCACCGCGCACCGGCTCGCCGAGGCGCTGCGCGGCGCGGCCCGGGAGCCGGCCCAGGTGCCCTGGCTGCCGGTGCTGCGCCCGGGCCAGGAGCGCTGGCTCGACCTGCACCTGGTGCTCGACGGCGGCCCGACCATGCGGCTGTGGCGCCCGCTCGCCCTGGAGCTGCGCAGCCTGCTGCAGCAGACCGGCGCGTTTCGCCAGGTGACGCTCTCCGGCCTGACGGCGCAGGGCGGCCTGACCGACCGGCGGCCGGTCGGGCCGCGCACCGCCGTGCTGGTGCTGAGCGACTGCATGGGCCCGCAGTGGCGCCCCGGTCCGGCGGGGGAGCGCTGGCGGCGGGGCCTGCGCGCGCTGGCCCGCCGGGCGCCGGTCGCGGTGGTCCAGCCGCTGCCCGAGCGGCTCTGGCGCCTCGCCGCCCGGCCCGTCCTGCCGGGCCTGTTCTCCGCCCCGGAGGCGGGGGCGCCGAGCGCCGCGTACGGGTTCAGCCCGTTCGCCGAGGAGGAGCCGGGGCCCGGCGAGCTGGCCGTGCCGGTGCTCGAGCCGGGGGCCGGGTGGCTGGCCAACTGGGCGCGCCTGGTGGGCAGTCCGGGCGGCGGGCAGGTGGTCGGTGCGGCGCTGCTGCTCGGTCCGGCGCAGGCCGGGCCCGGGGTGGCGCAGGGCCCGGAGCCGGACGAACTGGCCGCCGAGGAGCTGCTGCTGCGCTTCCGGTCGGTCGCCTCCCGGGAGGCCTTCACACTCGCCGGGCTGACCGCGCTCACCACGCCCGCGCTGCCGGTGATGCGGCTGCTGCAGGCCGCCAGCTTCGCCCGCCCGCAGCCGCAGCACCTCGCCGAGGTGGTGGTCAGCGGGCTGCTCAAGGAGCGCACGGGGCACCGCGACCACTTCGAGTTCCGGCCCGGCGTACGGGAGTTGCTGCTGCACACGCTGCCCCGGTCCACCACCCACCGCACCGTCGCCCTGCTGGCCCGGGTCGGCGCGCAGATCGCCGCCCGGGCCGGCCGGGTGCCGAACGAGATCGCCGCGCTGGCCGCCGTCGAGGAGCCCGGCACGGCCGTGGCCACCGAGCGGCACGCCTTCGCGCTGATCAGCCCGGCCGCGCTGCGGCTGCTCGACGGCCCCCGCTCCCCGCTGCGGCAGCCCGTCCCGGGCCCCGAGCACCGGCTGCCCGACCCCGAACACTCCCGGGCCGTGGTGCTGTTCGCCCCCAGTGACCCGTACGGACCGCTGGACCGGGACGAGCACATCGCCCACGACGACCTCGACCTGCTGCTCGCCGCCCTCGCCGACCAGGCGCTGATCGGCCTCGACCAGCACCGGGTCTGGATCGGCGAGGACAGCCCGCAGGGGTTCCTGGCCGGGCTGCGGGCCGCCGCCGAGGAGGTGCGCGACACCCTGGTGGTCTACGCGGGCGGCGAGGTCTCCGCCGATCCGGCGGGTGAGCCGGTGCTGCACCTGGCCCGCGGCTCGGTGCGCTGGCCCGATCTGCTGGATCTGGTGGCCGGCAGCCGGGCCGCCAACCGGGTTCTGGTCCTTGACGGTTGGCTCGGCTTCGGCCGTCCAGTGCCCGCCGAGCCGGCCGGACTCGGCGCCCCCGTGCACCAGCTGATCGGCCTTCGCACGCACGGCGGCCGCTCGCTCGCCTCCCGGCTGCACGAACTGCTGCGCGCGGGCGAACCGGGCGGCCGCACCGAGCTGACCGCCCGCCACCTGCTGCGCGCGGTCAAGGCCCAGGCCGAGCCGGACCACCTGATCTGGGCCCGCTCCCCGGGGGACTCCTTCCCCCTGGTGCGCAACGCCGCGCTGGCCTCCCCGCCCCCGCAGCCGGTGTCCACGCCGTACTTCTACCTCAGCCATGAACGTGCGCCGGGTGACGGCGAGTTGGTGCGGCGCCTGTTCGAGGACCTGTGCGAGGCGGTGTACGAGGCCACCTACCTGCCGTCGCCGGAGGCGGCCGGCCACCTGGGCGCGGCGGCCGGCTCCCCGGCCGCCACGGCGGCGCTGGCCGGGTGCAGGGTGTTCGTCCCGCTCTACGCGCCCGGCTACTTCCAGCAGGAGTGCTGCGGCAAGGAATGGTCCGCCTTCGGCCGCCGCCCGCGCGGCGCGGGCTGGTCCAGTGGCGTCGTGCCCGTCCTGTGGGAGCCGGTCCGGCCGCACGAACTCCCGGAGGTCGCCGGCCAGTTGCTGTACGCCGACAGCAACGCCGAGCGGTACGCCCGGGAGGGCCTGCTGGCCCTGGCCGCCGACCCGGCCCGCCGGGGCGACTACGAGTTCGCCGTCCACCGCCTGGCCGCCCGGATCGTGGACGTCGCCGAACAGGCCCGCATCCCGGTCGGCCCGGTCCTCAGCTGGACGGACCTGCCGAACGCCTTTGTCGGTCCGTAGCCCTAGCATGCGGGGCGATCCGACCGACCGAGAAGGAGCAGGCCCGTGGGCGCATCCGGCTGGACGTACGTCACCCCGTACCAGGGGAGTGTGGAGGCGACGCTGAACGCCCTGCACGAGGAGGAGTTCGAGCGGGAGTACGCCCAGGACTACGACAGCCTGGCGGAGCTGTGGGCCGACGAGGAGTTCATGGGCGAGCAGGGGACGCACTCGATCCTGGACATCACCCGGGTGGTCCGGACCACCGAGCCCCCGGAGGCGTTCGGCTCGGACTTCTCGACCCTGCGGCCGGTGCCGCTCGAGCGGGTCCGGCACCACCTGGGCACCGACCGTCCGACCGTCGAGCAGTTCCGGGCGGCCGAGGCGCGGTACGAGGAGAAGCTGCGCCTGCCTTTCACGGACCGGCGCGCCGCCGAGCCGACTCTGTTCGACGAGCCGCACATCCGCTGGACGGGCCTGTACGTGCTGCTCCACACCGACGGCCTGCCCACCCACGTGGGAATCTTCGGGTACTCCGGGGACTGAACTCCCGCGTGGGTGGCGGCCTCCGGCCTGCTAGGTCACCTCGCCGCGCCGGTTGAAGCGCTCCTCGCGCCACTCACCGGACTCCAGCACCTCGGCGAGGTGGTGGGCGGCGTCCCAGACCTCGGTGTACGAGAGGTAGAGCGGGGTGAAGCCGAAGCGCATCAAGTCCGGCGCGCGGAAGTCGCCGATCACGCCGCGGGCGATCAGGGCCTGGACGACGGGGTAGCCGTCCGCGTGGCGCAGCGCGATCTGGCTGCCGCGCTGCCCGTGCTCGCGCGGGGTGACCACCTCGACGCCGTCCAGCTTCTCGACCAGGGAGACGAACAGGTCGGTCAGGGCCAGGCTCTTCGCCCGCACGGCCTGCAGGTCGGCCTTCTCCCAGACGTCCAGGCTGGCGCCGAGGGCGGTCTGGCCCAGCATCGAGGGCGAGCTGGTGAGGAAGCGGCCGATGCCGTCCAGCGGCTCGTACCCCGGCTCGAAGGCGAACGGGCGGGCGTGGCCGAACCAGCCGCTCAACGGCTGGGCGGCATCGGCCTGGTGGCGCTCGGCCACGTACAGGAACGCGGGGGAGCCGGGGCCGCCGTTGAGGTACTTGTAGGTGCAGCCGATGGCGAAGTCCACGCCGCAGGCGTCGAGTTCGATCGGCAGCGCGCCCACCGAGTGGCAGACGTCCCAGATCATCAGGGCGCCCGCGGCCTGCACCCGCCGGGTGATGCCCGGCATGTCGAGCAGTTCGCCGGTGCGGTAGTCGACGTGGCTGAGCACCACGACCGCCGTGCCGTCACCGAGCAGCTCGTCCAACTGGTCGGCGTGGTCGAGCAGTTCGAGCCGCGAGCCCTCGGTCAGCGAGGTCACGCCCTCGGCGATGTACAGATCGGTCGGGAAGGCGGCCCGCTCGGCCAGCACCACCCCGCGCCCCGGGCGCAGCCGCAGCGCGGCGGCCAGCACCTTGAACAGGTTCACCGAGGTGGTGTCACAGACCACCACCTGCCCCGGCGCCGCCCCCACCAACGGCGCCACCCGGGCGCCGAGCGTGTGCGGCAGCCGGAACCACCCGGCGTCGTTCCAGCTCTTGATCAGCTCCTGGCCCCACTCGACCTCGACCAGCTCCCGCACCCGGGCCGAGGTCCGCACCGGCAGCGCGCCCAGCGAGTTCCCGTCCAGGTAGATCACACCCTCGGGCAGCGTGAACTCCGCCCGGAAGTGCGCCAGCGGATCGGCGGCGTCGAGTGCCTGGCACTCCTCCCGCGTCAGGCTCACAGCTCGTTCCTCACGTTCCACAGCTCGGGGAAGACGTCCTGGTCGGCGGACTGCTTGAGCCAGCTCAGGCCGCTGGAGCCGCCGGTGCCGGGCTTGGCGCCCATCGTGCGCTTGACCGACGAGTAGTGGCGCTGGCGCCAGCGGGTGACGCGCTCGGCGGTGTCGAGGAGGGCCTCGCCGAGGCGGGTGAGGTCGGTGTGGGCCGGGTCGGTGTAGACCTGGCGCCAGGCGGCCTCGACCTCGGGCAGGGCCTTGTGGCGGGCGGTGCTGGGCTCGTGCGGGGTGGTGACGCCGCGGCGGTCGAGGAAGGCGAGCGCCTCGTCGTACAGGCTCGGCGCGTGCAGGGCGGCGTTCAGCTCGGCGAGCACGCTCGGCACGCCCTGGTACATCTTCAGCAGCGACTCGGCCTTGTTGCCGAGCATGAACTCCAGCCGCAGGAAGGCCGAGGACTGGAAGCCGGAGGCCTCGCCGAGCACCGGGCGGAAGGCGTTGAACTCGGCCGGCGTCATGGTGGCGAGCAGGTCCCAGGAGCTGACCAGGACGTCCTGGACGTGCTGGCCGCGGCGCAGGGCGGCGATCGCGGCGGTGAGGTCGTCCTCGCGCAGGGCGTGGGAGGCGCTGGTCCACTCGTGCCGCAGCAGGTCGAAGAGCAGCTCCATCACCTGGGTGGTGATGATGAACGACAGCTCGGCGTCGACCTTGCTGCGCGGCTGCTGGAGGCTGTGCAGCGTGTCGAGGCGGACGTACTGGGCGTACGGGGTGCCGGTCTCCGGTTCGTCCTCCGGGCCGAACGACAGATTCGGTGTACTGACAACGGCCTGGACCATGATGTTTCCTCCCGGCGCACCCTGTTTCGCACGGCCCGTCCTGGGGCCGGCCACCATTGTGCGGCGGTGGCCCGGGTGGCTTGAATGGCTGGTGAGCACGGGATCGGGGCCTGCGGTTTACGATCGGAAGGTCTTGGACCGTTCCGGCCTTACGAACCGAAAACCAGCCACCGGGAGCCCTCCGTGGACGCCGTCGACCGCCTTCTGCTCGCCGAACTCCAGGGCGATGCCCGGCTCTCCTACAACGAGCTCTCACGGCGGGTGAACCTCTCGCCACCCGCCGTGGCCGAGCGGGTGCGGCGTCTGGAGGCGGACGGGGTGATCAGCGGCTACCACGCCCACATCGACCTGGCCCGGGCCGGGCTGACCGTCACGGCGATCGTGCAGATCCAGTGCTACGGCCCGCGCTGCGTGCTGCGCGACCCCGAGGTGGCGGCCTGGCCGGAGGTGCTGCAACTGCACCGGGTGACCGGCGGCGCCTGCTGCGCGCTGCTGGTGGCGGTGCCGGGCATGCCCGAGTTCGAGGGCCTGATCGACCGCCTCGGCGCCTACGGCCAGCCGGCCAGCTCGATGATCCTCTCCACCCCGGTGCCCTGGCGGCCGGTGACGCCCGCCGCCTGACTCAGTGGCCGGCGCCGGGGAAGTGCACGCCCAGGTTCTCCAGGCCGGTGAGGAACAGCTCGACGCCGACGGCCGCCAGCAGCAGGCCGAGCAGCCGGGAGAGCACCTCCAGCGAGGTCTGGTGGGTGCGGCGCAGGACGAAGGAGAGCAGCAGGACGCAGACGCAGTTGATGGCGACCACCGAGACGTAGGCGCCGGCGATGGTGAACCGCCAGGACCAGGTGTCCTTCTCCAGCGACTCGACCAGCACGGCGGTGATCGCCAGCGGGCTGGCCACGTACGGCAGCAGCAGCTCGCGCAGCCCGGCGGCCAGCGGGCCGGAGAGGTAGCCCTCCTCCTCGCCCTCCTCGTCCGAGCCGCCGAGGTGGACGCCGAGCACCAGGGCGACGGCGTAGATGAAGAAGATGACCCCGCCCGCCAGCTGCAGCGACTGGTCGCTGATGTGGAAGAACGAGGTCAGGAAGTCCGCCGCGATGGCCATCACCACGCCGACCACGGCCGCGATCACGGTGGAGACCACGGTGAGCCGGCGCAGCTCGGCCGGTTCGCGGGTCTTGGCGGCGTGCGCGAAGGCGAGCAGCACCTTGGGCGGGCCGACCACCGCGAAGAAGGTGATGAACGCGCTGCTCAGGTTGAAAGCGGACATACCGGCCATCATGCCCCAGTCGGGCCGGGGCACGGTGACCCGACGTCAGTGGTGTCAGCCGATCACGGCCTGGGCGTCGATCTCGACCAGCATCGCCTCGTGCGGCAGCTCGACGAAGACGGTGGTGCGGCAGGGCTTGACCCCGCCCCGCAGGTGCTTGTCGATGAACTCGCCGTACACCTCGTTCATCGCCGCGAAGTCCTCCCGCTTGGTCAGGTAGACCCGGAACATCACCACGTCCTCGACGGTGGCGCCGCCCGCCTCGAGCACCGCCCGCACGTTCTCCAGCGTCCGCAGCGTCTGCGCCTTCACGTCCCCGGGGTGCAGGTACTCGGAGGTCGCCGGGTCCTGCGGGCCCTGGCCGGAGACCTGGAGGATCGGGCCCTTGCGCACGCCCTGGGAGAAGACCCAGGCGGGGGCCGGGGCGCCGTCGGTGCGGATCTCGAACTTCATCGGTGTTCCTTAGGTGGTGCTCGGGGTGAAGCCGCAGTCGGCGGAGACGGCGGCGGCGGTGGTCTGCAGACGGGGGAGCAGGGCGAGGACCTGACGGTGGTCGAGCAGGACGTCCGGGACGGAGACCGAGACGGCGGCGACCACCCGGCGGGTGGCGTCGTGGACCGGCACGGCCAGGCAGTTGACGAAGGACTCGTGCTCGGCGTGGTCCTGGGCCCAGCCCTGCGCGGCCACGGTGGCCAGTTCGGCCAGCAGGGCCTCGGGGGTGGTGAGCGTGTTGGGGGTGAACGGGGTGTACTCGATCGAGCGGGCCAGCTCCTCGCGGGCGGCCGGCGGGAGGTCGGCGAGCAGCACCTTGGCGACGGCGGCGCAGTGCAGTGCGGCCCGCAGGCCGATCCGGGAGTACATCCGCACCGGCTGCCGGGACTCGTACTTGTCGATGTAGACCACCTCGCCGCCTTCGTAGGCGGCCAGGTGGACGGTCTGGCCGGTGGCGGCGTTCAGCTCGGCCAGGTGCGGCGCGGCCACCGCCCGGATGCCGCGCTGGTCCAGCGCCTGGCCGGCCAGCGCGAACAGCTGCGGCCCGAGCCGGTACCGGTGCGCGGCGTCGTGCTGCACGATCCGCTCGTCCGCCATCGGCCGCAGCAGCCGCAGCACGGTGGACTTGTGCACCCCGAGCGCGGTGGCCAGCTGATCCAAGGTCCGCTCGCCCTGGGCGAGTTCGCCGAGCAGCTGGACGGCCCGGGCCACCGTGGTGCTGCTCACCGGCCGCCGCCGGGGGGCGTGTGGGCGCGGCCGGTGGAGGCCGCGCCGAGGACGCGAGCTCCGGCGGGGCCGCCGGGAGCTCCGTGGCCTCCGCCGGAGGCGCCCTCGCCCTCGCCCTCGCCTTCACCGGAGGCGGCCGCTCCGCCGCCCAGGTGGTAGCCGTCGGTGCCGACCGTCGTCGCGGCCCATCCTGGCGCGTCCAACTCCAGCAGCTGGTCGACCAGTTCGGCCGGCGGCGGGGTGCCGAGGTCGCCGCGGGAGGTGAGGGCGGCGGCGGCCGTCAGGTGGCCCAGGCGCAGCCGGGCGGCTTCGGGCAGGCCGCGCAGGGTGCCCGCGAGGTAGCCGGCCGCGAATGCGTCCCCGGCGCCGGTGGGTTCCACCACCTCGACCCGCAGGGCGGGTTCGGTGGTGAGCGTGCCGTCCGGGGCGATCGCGGTGGCCTGGCGGGCGTCGTCCTTGAGCACCAGCACGCCCGGCCGGGGGAGGAGCTTCCGCAGCGCCGCCGGTTCGTCCGTGCCGAGCACCTCGCGCGCCTCGTCGGCGCCGAGAAGGACCACATCAGCCGCGTTCATCAGGAAGCGCAGCGCCTGTCTGTCCCGCCCGGCCCAGAGCGCGGGCCGCCAGTTGAGGTCGAAGCTGACCAGGCGGCCCGGGGTGGCGAGCAGGGTGCGGACCAGCCGGTGGCAGCTGTCGGAGAGCGCGGGCGTTATCCCCGTCAGGTGCACCAGGCCGGCCGCGGCGAACAGCGGTTCGGCCGCCGGGTCGGCCAGCAGCTCCGGGCCCATCGCACTGGCCGCCGAGCCGCGCCGGTAGTAGTGCAGCCGGCTGCGCCCGGCGCCGAGGTCGTACGGGTGGTCCGCGCCGGCGCCGGTCTCCTTGACGTACAGGCCGGTCGGCCGGGCCGGGTCGGTCACCACGCCGGAGACGTCCACGCCGTGCGCCGCGATCCGCTCGACCAGGCGGCGGCCGAAGCCGTCCGCGCCGACCCGGCTGATCCAGGCGGCGGGCACGCCGAGCGCGGCGAGCGTGCAGGCGGTGTTGGACTCGGCGCCGCCGTAGCTGTGCCGGAAGCTCTCGGCCAGCTCCAGCGGGCCGGGCGGTTCGGGGATCAGCATGGCCATCGACTCGCCGAGGCAGACGGCAGGTGCGGCGGAGGCGGTGCGAGGGGTCACCTGAGGACTCCAGGGCGGCAGCGGTGGCGGTCGTTGACCATTGGTCTGGACCTGAGGTTAGATCAGCGGTGGCAGCAGTGCAACGACCGTTGCGGATGACGCAACGGCTAGGGAGGCTGGTCCTGGTGCAGCTGATGGATCGTGCGAAGGTGGCGGCCCTCGCCGAGGAGCGGCTCGACTGGCGGTTCAAGGCCGCCCCGGCCGCCGCCTGGGGCCGCAGTACGGCCGAGTACCTGGCGGGCGGGCCGACCCTGGACGATCTGGGCACCCCGCTGGTCACCCTCGACGCGGGCGCCCTCGAGCACAACCTCGCCACCATGGCCGCCTGGTGCGCCGAGGCCGGCGTCGGCCTCGCCCCGCACGGCAAGACCACCATGGCCCCCGCCCTGTGGCTGCGTCAGCTGGACGCCGGAGCCGTGGCCATCACCCTCGCCAACCTCCCGCAGCTGCACGTGGCCCGCGCCTTCGGCCTGCGCCGCATCCACCTGGCCAACACCCTGCTCGACCCGGCCGGCCTGCGCTGGCTCAGCGCCGAACTGGCCGCCGACCCCGAGCTGCGCTTCGCCTCCTGGGTCGACTCGGTGCGCTCCGTCGAGCTGATGGCCGAGGCCCTGCGCGGTGCCCCGGCTCCCGTCGCCGTCTGCGTCGAGCTCGGCGCCCCCGGCGCCCGGACGGGCTGCCGCACCCTCGCCGAGGCCGAGGCCGTGGCCCGGGCCGTGCACGCGGCCCCCGAGCTGCGCCTCGCGGGCGTCAGCGGCTACGAAGGCGCGATCGCCCACGATGCCACCCCCGACTCGCTGGCCGCCGTCGGCCGCTACCTGGACCAGCTCGCCGAACTGCACCAACTGCTGCTCGAGGCAGACCTGTTCGAGACCGCGGAGGTGTGGCTGACCGCCGGTGGCAGCGCCTACTTCGACGCCGTCACCGAGCGGCTGGCCCCGCTCGGCACCGACCGGACCAAGGTGGTGCTCCGCTCCGGGGCCTACCTGGCCCACGACGACGGCTTCTACCGCTCGATCTCCCCGCTGGCCCGCACCACCGCCGTCCCTTTCCGCTCCGCTCTGCACGGCTGGGCCCGGGTGGTCTCCCAGCCGGAACCGGGCCTGGCCCTGCTGGACGGCGGCAAGCGCGACTTCAACTTCGACCTGGGCTACCCCGAGCCCCAACTCGTCCGGGGCGGCGGCCAGTTGGATGCCGGGAAGCTGCAACATTCCCGAGTGGCCGCCATGAACGACCAGCACGCCTTCCTGCGCGAGGCCGAGGTGGCCGTCGGCGACGTGGTCAGGCTCGGCCTCTCCCACCCCTGCACGGCCTTCGACCGCTGGACGCTGCTCCCGGTGCTCGACTCCGCCGACGCCGAACTCCCGCGCGTGGTCGACCTGGTGCGGACCTTCTTCTGATGCACGACCTACTGGTGCGCGGCGCGTGGGTGGTGGACGGCACCGGCGCCGCGCGCTACCGCGCCGACACGGCCGTCACCGGCGGGGTGATTACCCCCGAGGCCTCGGGCGCCGCCCGCCGGGTGGTCGAGGCGGACGGGCTGGTGCTCGCCCCCGGCTTCATCGACATGCACGCCCACTCCGACCTCGCCGTGCTCACCGAGCCCGACCACCTGGCCAAGACCGCCCAGGGCGTCACCTGCGAGGTGCTCGGCCAGGACGGCCTCTCCTACGCCCCGGTGGACGACACCACCCTGCCCCTGCTGCGCCGCCAACTCGCGGGCTGGAACGGCGATCCGGCGGGCTTCGACTGGAGCTGGCGCACCGTCGGCGAGTACCTGGACCGGCTGGACGACGCCGGCCTGGCGGCCAACGCCTGCTACCTGGTGCCGCACGGCACCCTGCGCGCCCTGGTGGTCGGCTGGGAGGACCGCCCGGCGACGGCGGCCGAGCTGGCCCGGATGTGCGAACTGCTCGCCCAGGGCCTGCGCGAGGGCGCCGTCGGGCTCTCCACCGGGCTCACCTACACCCCCGGCATGTACGCCGACAGCGCCGAACTCACCGCGCTCTGCCGGGTGCTGGCCGCCCACGGCGCCTACCACTGCCCGCACACCCGCAGCTACGGCGCCGGGGCGCTGGCGGCCTACGCGGAGGTGATCGACCTGGCCCGGCGCACCGGCTGCGCGCTCCACCTCACCCACGCCACCATGAACTTCGGCGTCAACGAAGGCCGGGCGGTCGAGTTCCTGGCCCTGGTCGACGCCGCCCGCGCCGACGGGGTCGACCTCACCCTCGACAGCTACCCCTACCTGCCCGGCTCCACCACCCTGGCCGCCCTGCTGCCCTCCTGGGCCACGGCGGGCGGGCCGGCCGGGACGCTGGCCCGGCTGCGCGACCCGGCCGCCCGGGAGCTGATCCGGGTCGCGGTGGAGGAGACCGGCAGTGACGGCTGCCACGGCGTGGTCACCGACTGGTCCACCGTCCAGCTCTCCGGCAGTAGGACGGCCGAAGTCGGCCTCACCGTAGCCGAGTTGGCCTCGCGGCGGGGTGTCCGCGGCACCACGGCCTTCCTCGACCTGCTGCTGGCCGACGAGCTGGCCACCACGATCCTGCAGCACGTCGGCCACGAGGCGAACGTACGGGCGATCATGCGGCACCCGGCCCACACCGTCGGCAGCGACGGACTGCTCACCGGGGCCCGTCCGCACCCGCGCGGCTGGGGTACCTTCCCCCGCTACCTTGGCCACTACAGCCGCGAGTTGGGGGTGCTCACGCTGGAGGAGACCATCGCCCGGATGACCGGCCGCCCGGCCCGCCGGCTCGGCCTGCACCGCCGCGGCCTGATCCGCCCGGGGTACGCGGCCGACCTCGTCCTGCTCGACCCGGGCGCCGTCCGCGACACCGCCACCTTCGAAGACCCCCGCCGCCGGCCCGAGGGCATCCCGTACGTCTTCGTCGCGGGCACCCCCGTGATCGACGGCGGCCGCCCCACCGGCGCCCGCCCCGGCCGCACCCTGCGCCGCCAGCCCCGAGGAGCCGTCCGTTGACCAGCCCCGAACAGCCACCCTCGATACCGCCCCTGCCCAGGCAGCGCCGGGCCGAAGAGACCGGTGGGGGCGCGGCCGCCGCCGGACGGGACGCGATCACCGCCCTCGCCGCGGACCGGGTGATCGCCGTGGTGCGGGCGCCCTTCGTACCCGATCCGGCGGCGCTCTGCGCGGCGCTGGCGGCGGGCGGCATCCGCTGGGTCGAGTTCACCTTCACCACTCCGGGCGTGCTCGGCCACCTGCGGCGGGCGGTCGGCGCGCGGACCGGCTGCCGGATCGGGGTGGGCACCGTGCTCACCGGCCGGCAGGCCGCCGAGGCGGTGGCGGCCGGTGCGGAGTACCTGGTCACCCCCGGGGTCCGGGCCGAGGTGGCGGCGGTGCCGGTGCCGGTGGTGCTCGGCGCCCTCACTCCGACCGAGGTGGCCCAGGCCGTGGACCTCGGCGCGGCGGCCGTCAAGATCTTTCCGGCCCGCGCCTTCGGCCCCGGCTACCTCCGCGACCTCCGCGGCCCTTACCCCGACATCCCCCTGGTCGCCTCCGGCGGCGTCAACGCGGCCAACGCCCCGGACTTCCTCGCCGCCGGCGCCCTCGCCGTCTGCGCGGGCAGCGAGGTGGTCGCCCCGGCCCTGGTGGCGGCCGGGGACTGGCCGGAGATCACCCGGCGGGCGGCGGAGTTCACGGCGGCGATCGGCTGAGCCGGGCCGGACTTGAGGACTGCGGCCCGGCTCAGCGTGCTACCGGGGAGCTCACTGCCCGAGAATCAGCTGCGTGCCGTCGGAGCCCACCGCGATCGCCCTGGTGACGGCATCGGTCTCCTTGGTCCGGTTGGGCGGCACCCCCGGCCCGGACCGGCCCAGCCCGCGCCGCTGGGGGGTCGCGCGGATGGGTTCGCTCAGATGGCGGGGTGCGGCCGCCTGGGTTGGGATGGGCGCAGGACCGTCGCCGACGGGCCGTCACCAGTCGGGGCGAGGACGCGAGGGTGCGATCATGACCTGTCTCAACCGCAAGGACCTGGGTCTGCTGGCGCTGCGGGCCGCCGTGGGCGGTGTGCTCGTGGCGCACGGGACGCAGAAGCTGTTCGGCTGGTTCGGCGGGGGCGGTCTCGAGGGCACCGCCCAGGCGATGGAGCACATGGGCTTCGTCCCCGGCCGGGAGAGCGCGCTGGCGGCGGGCCTCGGCGAGGCGGGCGGCGGAGCCCTGCTGATCGCCGGACTGGCCACCCCGGCTGCCGGGGCGATCGTCGCGGGCACCATGGCGGGGGCGATCTCGGTGCACGCGCCGGGCGGCTTCTTCGCCACCGGCGGCGGCTTCGAGTACCCGGCCTTCCTCGGCGCCTGCGGCGTCGCCCTCGCGGTCTCCGGCTCCGGCCGCTACTCGCTCGACCACTTCACCGGCCACCTCCTCGACCGCTCCTGGGTCGGCCTGCTCGCCTTCGGCGCCAGCGCCCTCGGGGCGGCCAGCGTGGTCACCCGCCGCCAGGAGGTCGTCCGCCGCCGCGAGGCCCAGGCCGCCGACCAGGCCGACCTCCAGGCCGGCGCCGGCACCTCCTGACCCCCGGGCCGACCAACACCTACGGAGCTCCCATGCACCGCCGTACCGCTCTCGCCGCCGCCTCCCTCGCCGGAGCCGCCGCCCTGCTGCTGACCAGCTGCTCCTCCAGCTCCACCGACAAGGCGAGCTCGGCCGCCTCCTCGGCTGCCGCCGCCGCGCAGTCCGCGGCCTCCGCCGCCGCCTCGGCCGCGGGCGGGCTGGCCTCCTCCGCCCAGTCGGCCGCGAGCGCCCTCGCCTCCTCGGTGGAGTCCCTCGCGGGCGGGGCGGAGTCGGCCGCCGCCTCGGCGCAGTCGGCGGCGGCCTCGGCGATCGCCGGGGTCAAGGGCGGGGTGGACGCCAAGTCGGACGTGACGCTCGGTAACGTCGTCGCCGGTTCGGACGGCCGCCAGGACGTGCCCGTGACCGTCACCAACAGCGGGGGCAAGCCCTACCGCTACAGCGTCGAGGTGACCTTCAAGGACGACTCCGGCCAGGTCGCGGACGCCGTGGTGGTGCAGGTCCCCGAGGTCGCGGCCGGTGCCACCGCCCAGGCGAGCGCCAAGAGCAACCGCACCCTCAGCGGCACAGTGACGGCCGCCGTCGGCGCAGCGGTGCGGTACTGAGCGCCGAGGTCAGTGTGCGTTACGGAATGTCACTCGAACAGCTGAAATCCGGACGCTCAAGCTGGGTAGGCTGGCACTGTCGGCGAAAATCGCGCCCAGGGGAGCAACGATGACGGCCGTTCCAGACTGGCTCATCCCGCCGGTCGGCGGATTCACCGCCGACGATCTCGACAACATGCCCGGCCTCCCGCCGCACACGGAGCTGCTCGACGGGAGTCTGGTCTTCATGAGTCCACAGAGGTACTTCCACTCGGTGGCGATCGATCTCCTGATCCAAGGCCTCCGGATCCACTGCCCGCAGCACCTCCGGGTGGTGCGGGAGATGAGCGTGGTGCTGAGCAAGCGGGACCGTCCCGAGCCGGATGTCTCGGTGATCCGGGCCGAGGCGGTCAACAGAGGGAACGGGGACGAGACCAGCTACCGGCCCAGCGACGTCCTGCTGGCTGTCGAGGTCGTATCGCCGGATTCGGTCGAGCGCGACCGCGAGCTCAAGCCGCGCAAGTACGCCCGAGCCGGAGTCCCGTACTTCTGGCGGGTGGAGCAGAGTGAGGTGGGGCTGCACCCGGTGGTGTACGTCTACGAGTTGGACCCCGAGGCGGGCGAGTATGTCGCCAAGGGCGAATTCCGCGGTGAGCTCAGGGCAGCCGAGCCGTTCCCCGTGGCCATCGATCTGACGGAGATCGACCGCCTCTGAGTCATCCGGACTCGATCTGATCGTCCGCCGCACCGGCCCGCCCTCTCGGCGGGCCGGTGTTCTGCTGGTCGGGGCCGCTCCCGGTGGAGCCGGGCCGAACCTTAACGGGGCCTCAAGGGGCAATCCGGGCTCTTGACGCGGGAGTTGGTCTAGTCCATTTTTGTGCCAGGTGCAGGGAGCCCCTGGGCCGGCGCCGGTGGTCCAGACCTCCGGCGCCGGTTCGGCCCTGCTCACGACTGTCAGTTCGCATCCGTCAGACCGGTCCATGCTCGATTCCCAGCTGTCATGCCCCTGGCCATACGGCCCCACCCCGTGTGTCCCGCCCCGACGAGGTACGGCAGTCCCCCCACAACCAGGAGTCATGCACCCATGAATCGTGCCGTCCCCACGCCCCGGGCCGCCGTGCCCGCGCGGCGCCGCCCGAAGAGCCTGGTCGCGCTCGCGGCCGGCACCGCCGCCAGCCTGCTGCTCGGCGTCGGCCTGTCGCTCTCGGCCGGTGCCACCGCCCAGGCCGCCGCCACCAACTCCACCGGTGCCCCCGCGACCAGCGGCGGCATCAAGGTCGCCTACTTCGACCAGTGGTCGGTGTACGGCAACGCGTACTACCCCAAGACCATCCAGGACACCGGGGTCGCGGGCAAACTCGACTACCTCATTTATGACTTCGCGAACATCAACCCGACTTCGCTGAAGTGTTTCGAGGCCACCAAGGCCGCCTCCCAGAACGAGGACGACCCCAACGCCGGTGACGGCGCGGCGGACGCCTTCGCGGACTACCAGAAGTCCTTCGGCTCGGACATCAGCGTGGACGGCGTCGCCGACACCTGGAACCAGCCGATCACGGGCAACTTCAACCAGCTGAAGAAGCTGAAGGCGAAGAACCCGAAGCTCAAGATCCTGATGTCCATCGGTGGTTGGACCTACTCCAAGTACTTCTCGGACGTCGCCTCCTCGGACGCCAACCGCAAGGCCTTCGCCTCCTCCTGCATCGACATGTTCATCAAGGGCAACCTCCCGGTGGACGCCGGCTTCGGCGGCCCGGGCTCGGCGGCCGGCATCTTCGACGGCTTCGACATCGACTGGGAGTACCCGGGCGGCGGCGGCCACACCGGCAACCACTCCTCGGCGGCCGACAAGCAGAACTACACGCTGCTGATGGCCGAGCTGCGCTCGCAGCTCGACGCCCAGGGCAAGGCGGACGGCAAGACCTACGCCCTCTCGGCGGCGGTCGGCGCGGGCCAGGACAAGATCCAGAACGTGGAGACCGACAAGCTCGGCCAGTACCTCACGTTCCTGGACGTCATGACCTACGACATGCACGGCGCGTGGGACGCGACCGGCCCGACCAACCACCAGGCGCCGCTCTACTCGGGCCCGAACGACCCGATGACGCCGGTCAAGCCGGGCAACGGCAAGTACTCGATCGACAACGCCATCAAGGCCTGGACGGTCGGCGACCCGCAGTACGGCATCGCGGGCGGCTTCCCCGCCAAGAAGATCAACATCGGCGTGCCGTTCTACTACCGCGGCTGGACGGGCGTGCCCGCCGGCGCCAACCACGGGCTCTTCCAGAGCGCGACGGGCCCGGCCACCGGCGCGGCGATGTCCGGCAACGTCAACGGCATCCGGATGTACAAGGAGCTGAACGGCTTCGTCGACAACGCGGCCGACACCTACTGGGACGACACCGCGAAGGCCGCGTACTTCTACGACGGCACCACCTTCTGGACGGGTGAGAACGCCCAGTCGATCCAGGCCAAGCTGGACTACGCGCACTGCAACGGCCTCGGCGGCTCCTTCGCCTTCTCGCTCTACGACCTGGGCACCCAGACCGCGCTCTTCGACAAGATGGCCAGCGCCACCGACGGCTCCGCCGCGAGCTGCCCGGCCCCGACGCAGTCCTCCTCCCCGAGCCCGTCGAACAGCCCGACCTCCTCGCCGAGTTCCTCCCCGTCGAGCAGCCCCTCCAGCTCGCCCTCGAGCAGCCCGTCGACCTCCCCCTCCAGCAGCCCCTCCTCCTCGACCGGCACCTGCACGGCGCCGAGCTGGAGCGCCACCGCGGTCTACGCCACGGCCGGCACCAAGGTCTCCTGGAAGGGCCACTACTACACCAACAAGTGGTGGACCACGAACGAGGACCCGACCGCCAGCGGCCAGTGGGGCGTCTGGGCCGACAACGGCCCCTGCTGACCTCCTGACCCCAGGGTCCGACGGACCCGCCTGACGCACCTTCGGCCCCGGACGAGAGCCCTCGCCCGGGGCCGAGGCCTTCCCCCGGATGCCCTACAGTGTGGCGATCCCGCAGGTGAACGGCACCGCGGGCGGTCGAGGGGGAACGATGACGGACGGCGCAGTGGCTCAGGGGCCGGTCAGACGGCTGGTGGATCCGCAGGCCGTGGCGGTGGCCGCGCAGGTGCTGATGGTGCTGCGGCTGGTGGCGGTGCTCGTGGTGGCGGTGACCGGTGGCCCCAGGAGCGCGGTGTTCCCACTGCTCGCCCTGGCGGTCGGGCCGCTGGTGATCGCCGACGTCGTGGTGTCGGCCCGGTGGTTCTGGCGCTGCCGCTCCAACGGCGAGGTGCTGGCGCCGGGGGCGCACAAGTACTCGGTGGGCGGGGCGCTCGCCGCCTGGCTGTTCGCGGTTCCGGGCTTCTGGGTGCTCCGGCGGGCGCTCTCGGACCTGTGGCGTTCCAGCGGCGCCCCGGCGGGGGAGTGGCTGGTGAACGCCTTCACGGTCTGCCTGCTGGTCCGGCTGGTCGGCATCCTCGTCGAGTCCGCCTCGGGCGCCGGTGCGCTGGGCTACTCGGCCTTCGACCTGGTGGCGCTGTCGGTGCAGACCGGTCTGGACCTGGTGCTCGTCCGTGCGCTGACGGCCCGCCAGCGTGCCATGACCCCGCCGCTGCCCACGGCGGAGCCGCTGGGCGCGACGGCCTGAGCAGGCCGCCGCGTCCGTCGGTGTGTGACGCTCAGTCGACGCAGGGGACTTCGCCGCCGGCCGGGGCTGTGGTCGGCTCGGCGGTGAGGATGTCCTTCGCCTCGCCCTGCTTCGCCGCTGCCGCCTCGCCCTGCCACCGGATCGGGAGGGTGGAGGCGGTCGACCGGCCCTGTGCGAACGCGGGTACCTGGCGGACGAAGTCGGCCGGGTTCCAGCCCTGGTCGACCACCAGGTCGTCCTTCAGCGCGTCGTACAGCGTGCTCAGCCTGGCCGGGTCCGCCAGCACCCCGCCGCTGCGCAGCTTCTGCAGCACTCCGGCGAGGAAGGCCTGGGCCCGGTAGGTCCGTTGCAGGTCCGAGCCGTCGCCGACGATCCCGTGCCGCTGCCGTACGAAGGCCAGCGCCTGGGCGGGCCCGAGCTGCGACCGGCCGGCCGGCAGCCGGGCGCCGCTCATGTGGTCGTCCACCGCGTGGTTCAGGCAGACCGGCACCGGGCCGACCGCCTGCGCCACCCGGTAGAACCCGGTCATCGAGATCTCCGCGAAGTGGTCCACCGGCACCCCGGCCAGCTGCTGCACCGACCGGATCAGCGCCGTCCGACCGGCCTCCCGCGCCCGCCAGCGCAGGTCCGGTCCGGTGACGCCCAGGCCCCGCAGCCGCGTCGTCTCGACAGCCTCGGCCCGGGTGTACACCTTGTTGACGGTCACCTGCCCGCCGTCACCCGTGTCGACCAGCACGTCCCGGGGGACGGAGAGTTGGCGTGCCGAGCCGCCGCCGGGCGGGATGTGCAGCAGGATCAGGGTGTCCGCCGTGTCCACGTCGTCGTTGGAGATGTGCAGCTCCCCGCTGCGCAGGTCGGCCGGTGCGGGGCGACCCTGGGCGTCGGTGGTCGAGTCCAGCCCGACCAGCAGGACGGTCACCCCGTGGTCGAGCGGCGGCGGCGCGCTGGCCGAGGCGGCGGCCAGGGCCCCCGAGGTCCGCCCCGGCAGGCCGGAGGGGAGGGTCAGCGCGCTCGCCCCCGCCGCGACGGCCAGCGTCATCGCGCCGGCCAGCAGCACCGTCCGCCGCCCCCGCTTGCGCCGCCGCCCGGCCGCCATGGCGCCGTCCAGCAGAACGACCGGCTCGGCCGGCCCCAGGCCGACGGCCGCCTGCCCGAACGCCGCACTCAGCCGAGTCTCGAACTCCTCGTCCCCGCCCGTCACTTCACCACTCCGCTCGCCGCAGTCCCGCCCCAGGTCACCGAATTGCCCGGTCCGCTCATGGCGCCACCAACTCCGCCAGTTCGGAGCCGAGTTGGGCCCGCAGTCGGGCCAGCGCCCGGGTGCACCTGCTGCGGACCGCCGCCGAACTGTCCTTGACGATGGCCGCGGTCTCCTCGATGCTGCGGTCCTCCCAGTAGCGGAGCACCACCACCGCCCGGTCGCGCGGGGGCAGCCCCGCCAGCGCGTTGACCAGGACGAGCCGAAGGTCCTGGTCCCGCTCGCGCGCGGGCGGTTCGGGCAGCACCTGGCTGGGCAGCTCGCTGCTGCTGCGCCGGCGCCAGTGGGTCAGGAAGGCGCGGACCAGGACGGTCTGCGCGTACCCCGCCGCGTTCTCGATCCCGCCGGCCCAGCCGGGCCGGTGCAGCCGGTGCCATTGGGTGTACATCCGGCTCAGGGTGTCCTGCACCAAGTCCTCGGCCAGATGGGCGTCACCCCCGGTCAGGAAGAACGCCGACCGGTAGAGCTGCCCCGAGCGGGCCGCCGCGAAGGCGGCGAACTCCTCCTCGAAGGCGGCCCGCCGTCGAGCTGCGCCCACTGCTGTCTCCCATCCCCTTGTGTTGTCCGCCCTATGACGGCCTGGGGGTGGCGGGATGTTTCAAACAATCTCCCGGCGGGTCGGGCGGGGGCCTCAGTCCAGGTCGTCGGTACGGCCGAGGGCGTCGGGCTGGGACTGCTCGATCCGGCGGAGCATCCGGCCGAGCACGGTGGACAGGCCGGGGCGGTCCTCGGGGGTGACGTCCTGGAGGAGCTCCTCCTCGAAGACGGCGGCCATCCGCATGGACTCCAGCCACTTGTCGCGACCGGTCTCGGTGAGCTCGATGATCACGCGGACCCGGTTGGCCTCGTCCCGCTCCCGGGTGACCAGGCCCTCGGCCACCATCCGGTCGATCCGGTGCGTCATCGCGGCCGGGGTGAGGCCGAGCCGCTTGGCCAGCTCGCCGGGGCCGAGCTGATACGGGCTGCCCGCGACCACCAGGGCCTTGAGCACCTCCCACTCGGCGGGGGTGATCCCCAGCACAGTCAGCTGCCGCCCGTAGGCCACGCTCATCCGCCGGGCGACCCGGGACAGGGTGGAGACGATCGTCTCCACCTGGGGGTCGACATCGGGGAATTCCCGCTGGTAGACGGCCACCTGCTCGGCGATGCCGAGCTCGCCGGAGGAGGCGGGCCCGTCGGTCGGGGCAGGTCTGGGTGCGCTCATGGCCCCAGTGTCCCACGGAGGAGTGCAGCAGTTAAGCCTTTGACTCCTGAAGCTACGAAGCCTTAATCTTCATGAGCTAAGACTTTAGCTCTGAAATCTTCTGGGCTTAAGAGTATCCAGAGAAAGATCGACTCGAAAGGGTGTGCACGGTGACCGGCACGGTGAAGCAGCAGAGGCAGCGGCGTCATGGGGCGGGCGGCCCGCTGCGCCGCGTCCAGATCGGCAATGCGCTCAGCGCCTTCGGCAGCGGATTCACGATGCCGTACATGTTCGTCTACGTGGACCAGGTGCGGGGCCTGGGCTCGCTCGCGGCCGGGATGGTGTTCACCGTCTTCGCGCTCGCGGCGCTGGCCGTGCTCCCCTTCACCGGCCGCGGGATCGACCGGTACGGTCCTCGCCCGGTGCTGCTGGCGGGCGCCGGCCTGGCCGCCACCGGGGCGTTCGCCTTCGGTCACGCCACCAGCACCCCGGCGCTGCTGGTCTCCGCCTTCCTGTTCGGCGGCGGTGTCACCACCTGCCAGCCCGCGCTGGCCACGATGATCGTCCGCTGCTCCACCAGGGCGACCCGCTCGCGGGCCTTCGCGCTGCAGTTCACCCTGGTCAACCTGGGCATGAGCATCGGCGCGCTGGTCGGCGGCCAGATCGTGCACGCGGCCGACGCCGCCAGCATGACGCGGCTGTTCACCATCGAGGCGCTCACCTTCCTGGGCCTGGCCGCCGTCACCGGCAGCGCCCGGATCCCGGCCGCCGCCCCCGTGCTGGTGCCGGAGCAGGGCAAGGGCCCGAACGGGCTGCGCGCGCTGGTCGCCGACAAGGCGATGCTGCGCCTGTGCCTGCTCGCCGGGCTGATCTTCTTCACCTGCTACGGCCAGTTCGAGTCCGGCGTCGCCGCCTTCGCCACCGACACCGTGGGCACCGCGCCCGCCGTGCTCGGCCTGGCGATCGGGGTCAACGGACTGACCATCGTGGCCCTGCAGATGTTCGTCGTCCGGCTCACCGAGAAGCGCCGCCGCACCACGGCGATGGCCGCCGCCGGTGTGGTCTGGCTGGGCGCCTGGGCCACCGCGTTGGTCGCCGGCCTGGTCCGGGGCGAGGCGATGGTCGCCACCGTGGCGATCGTCGCGGTCTACGCGCTGTTCGGCGTCGGCGAGTCGCTGCTCGCGCCCACCATGGGCCCGATCGTCGCGGAGCTGGCCCCGGCCCGGCTGCTCGGCACCTACAACTCCGGCTACGCGATGGTGAAGCAGATCGCCGTCGCGGTCGGCCCGGCCGTCGGCGTGCTGCTGGTCGGCTCCGGCACCTGGCCGCTCTACCTGGCGGTCATGGCGCTCTGCACGCTGGGCGTCGTCGCGCTGGCCCTGCGCCTGCGCCGCTACCTGACCCCGGCGCAGGACAACGCGCAGGCCCCGGCCGTCTCCGTGGCGGCCCCGGCCCGGGCGCTGCAGATCGCGGCCTGACGGATCACGGACGTGCGGCCGGCTCCCCCCACCCCCGTGGGAGGGAGCCGGCCGCACGTGTGTGGCCGGTGCCCCGGACCCGCCGTCCGGAGCACCGACCCGTCACGGGTGGCGGGCCTCAGCCCGCCGTCGGCGGGCGCTGCCCGCCGGTGCCGACCGTCGGACTCAGCCGGCGCGCCGCCAGCAGGGCGGCGGCGACCACGCCGAGCATGACCAGGACGGTCGGCAGGAAGTCCTTCCACAGCTGGCCGGCGGCCAGGACGAGCACCAGCAGCAGGACGGGTGCCCCCGCCAGTGCGGCGCCCGCCGGGCCGTACTGCCCACGCTGCAGGGCGGACCGGGCCAGCAGGAGCAGCGTCAGCTCCGCCGTGAAGAGCACCAGGGCGAAGCCCGGGCCCTCGAGGACGGGGCGGACGAAGTCCACCGGCCAGAAGCCGCTCGTCTCCGAGAACAGCACGCTCCCGACCACCAGGCCGGCGCCGACCTGGAGCGCACCGCGCCAGGAGCGCGGCCCGAGCAGGTCGCGCGGGGCGGCGAGCAGGATCAGCAGCCAGAGCAGGCGGGGGCCGAAGTTGGTGGCGGTGTAGGCGGTCAGGTGCAGCGGCGGGTAGGCCGTCTCGTCGGACACGAAGGTCCAGAGCGCGACGAGCACGCTGACCGGCGCGAGCAGCCGGGCGGCCGTCCACCGGCCGAAGAGGGCCGACAGCACGGCGAGCACGCTGACGATCGCGCCGTACTGGTCCGTCCCTCCGAAGGACAGCGAGTGGGCCAGGTGGTACCCGTTGGCGTCCCGGCTCCACAGTGACCACGACAGCGTGTACGCCACCCCGGCCGCCACCGTCCCCGCCGCGAACGGCGCGGCCAGGCCCGCGGCCCGCCCGAGCGCGCCGGCCGAGCCGAGCCCGAGGCGCAGGCGCAGCCCGTGGGCGGCGAGGTCGAGCAGTTCGCGGCCGGTGGCCCAGCGGCCGGCTCCGGCGGTGGAGTCGGCGAAGACCGTGGCCAGTTCGGCGGCCATCTCCCGTCGGTAGCCGGCCGGGTGGAGCCGCAGGGCGATCCTTAACACGTTGTCACTCATGTGGAGTAGGCCCCCCTGAGCCTCGGCATGGACAGTCGGCGTTCGGCCTCGGCCGCGACGGTGCGCAGCCGCTCCGCCTCAGCGGTGAGGATTTCCCGGCCGGAGTGGGTGAGTGCGTAGGTGCGGCGGGCCCGGCCGTCGACGATCTCCTCGCCGACCACGTGGATCAGCCCCTGGCCGAGGAGCCGGTCGAGGGCTCCGTACAGGGTGCCGGTCCGCATCTTGACCCGGCCGCCGGAGATCGTGGCGACCTCCTGGAGGAGGGCGTAGCCGTGGCGTGGCGCATCGGCCAGGGCGGTGAGCAGGAGCAGGGTGGGCTCCTGCATCGGACGTTCTGTCATGGATCTAGATATACCGTCAGGCGACATATGCAGTCCAGGTGCTAGTGCTGGGCCGGCTGCAGGCGCCGGCGGCCCGCCAGCGCCAGGGCGACGCCCGTGGCGGCGGCCGCGGCGGGCGGGAGGAGCGCCAGCAGACGGGTGGTGACCCAGAGGTAGGCGGTCAGGTAGGTCAGTGCCACGGCACCTGCCGGAGAGGCCGCCAGGGCCACGGCCGCCAGCCGGAGATGGCCTCGGAGCAGTCCGGGCAGGGTGGCGACCATGAGGGTCAGCACCGGGGTCAGGAGCGCCAGCAGCGGGGCCGGTCCGTAGAGGAAGGGTTCCAGGCTCCGCAGCGGCGCGCTGTGTGTGGACACGCAGAGCAGTACGACGCCGACCAGCAGGCCGCAGACGGCGCTCAGGGCGCTCCACCGGTTGGACGGCCCGAGCAGATCGCGGGGGGCGGCCAGCAGGATCAGCATCCACAGTGCGCGCGGCCCGCAGTACAGCGCCCCGTAGAACACCACCTGCTTCCAGGGCCCGGGGTCGTCCTGCAGGAGCAGCACCGTGGCCCCGAGCAGGGCCAGCATGGCGGGTGGTACCAGCAGCCGGGTGGCGGTCCAGCGTCCGCGGACAGCTGCGAGAGCCGTCAGGGCGGCGAGGACCGCGGCGATCAGCTCCAGCAGGTACGGAGCGGTCGGGTGCAGCGGGTCCGAGTAGGGGCGGGGCCGGATCAGGTCCCGGAGCAGGGGGTCCACGGCCAGCCCGCTCGCCAGCGCCCCCGCCGCGAACGGTGCGGCCAGGCCCGCGGCGCGGGCGATCAGGCCGTGCGAGCCGAGTCCGAGGCGCAGCCGCAGGCCGTGGGCGGCCAGGTCGAGCAGTTCGCGGCCGGTGGCCCAGCGGCCGGCTCCGGCGGTGGAGTCGGCGAAGACCGCGGCCAGCTCGGCGCCCATCTCCCGCCGGTAGCCCGCCGGGTGGATCCCAAGGGCCAGTCGTAGTGCGCGCTGGGTCATGCGAAGGCCCCCCTGAGCCTTGGGATGGACAGTCGGCGCTCGGCCTCGGCCACCACGGTGCGCAGCCGCTCGGTCTCGGCCCGCAGGGCGCTGCGGCCGGGGTCGGCGAGCGCGTAGGTGCGGCGGGCCCGGCCCTCGACGATCTCCTCGCTGGCGACCCGGATCAGGCCCTGGCCGAGCAGTCGGTCGAGGGCGCCGTACAGGGTGCCGGTCCGCATCCTGACCCGGCCGCAGGAGATCGCCTCGATCTCCTGGAGCAGTGCGTACCCGTGGCGTGGTGCGTCCGCCAACGCGGTGAGCAGGAGCAGCGTGGGCTCCTGCATCGAACGTTCCGTCATGTCACCTAGATATACCGTCGACCGGCATATGTCGTCCAGGGGTAACGGGGCATCAGTCCGGCTCGCCCGGGCGTGCGGTGGCTAGGTGAACCCGGGCGGCAGCACATAGGGTCGGCCGGGGCCGCCGTACCGTCAGCGCACGGTCCGACCGGCCCGGTGGCACCAGTACGGACGGATCGGCGATGGCATGGCGCAGCTGGCAGTGACCGACACACCGACCACGGGGGCCGGTCCATCCGGGCTGGCCGTGCCCGGCCCGCTCGCGGTGCTGCGCTCGTGGCCGGGCGTGAGCTGGGCGATCCGTCATGCGGCGTGGCTGGGCCCGGCCGCCGTCGCGCTCTTCGCCGGGCTGCTGCGGTTCTGGGACCTGCAGCACCCCAACGCCTTCGTCTTCGACGAGACGTACTACCCCAAGGACGCCTGGTCGCTGCTGCAGCAGGGCTACGAAGGGGTCTGGCCGGAGAACGCCAACCCCGAGATCCTCGGTGTCCCGCAGGAGATCCCGCTCACCGCCTCCCCCGAGTTCATCGCCCACCCGCCGCTCGGCAAGTGGGTGATCTCGCTGGGGGAGTGGGCCTTCGGGCTGCACCCCTTCGGCTGGCGGGTGATGGTCGCGCTGCTCGGCACCGTCACCGTGCTGATGCTCTGCCGGATCGGGCGCCGGCTGTTCTCCTCCACCCTGCTCGGCTGCGTGGCCGGGCTGCTGATGGCGGTGGACGGCCTGCAGTTCGTGATGAGCCGGGTCGGTCTGCTCGACGGCGTGCTGATGTTCTTCGTGCTCGGTGCCTTCGGCTGCCTGCTGGTCGACCGCGACCACGCCCGGGCCCGCCTGCGGAAGGCACCGGACCCCGACGCCGCGAACCTCGGCCTCAGGCCCTGGCGGCTGGCCGCCGGTCTGCTGCTCGGCGCGGCCTGCTCGGTGAAGTGGAACGGCGCCCAGGTGCTGGCCGTCTTCGGCCTGCTCACCGTGGTGTGGGACCAGGCCGCCCGCCGCGGGGCCGGCGCCCGCCGCCCGCTGCGCTCGATGCTGCGGCGTGACGCGCTGCCCGCCTTCGCCTCCCTGGTCCTGGTGGCCGGGGCGGTGTACACCGCCGCCTGGTCCGGCTGGTTCGCCGGCACCGGCGGCTACGACCGCCGGTGGGCCGACGCCCGCGCCGGTCTCTCCCCGCCGCGCACACCGCTCGTCGACCTCCCGCTGCCCCAGGTCCCGATGAGCTGGGTGCCCGCCCCGCTGCGCAGCTGGTGGCACTACCAGGCGCAGATGTACGACTTCAACACCGGCCTGAGCACCCCGCACACCTACCAGTCCAACCCGTGGAGCTGGCTGGTCCAGGGCCGCCCGGTCTCGATGTACTGGCAGCAGGTCCCGGACGGGCAGCAGGGCTGCCACGCCGCGGGCGGCTGCGCGAGCCAGATCCTGGCGCTCGGCACCCCGCTGCTGTGGTGGACGGCCTGCGCCGCGCTGGTCTACCTGCTCTGGCGCTGGGGCTTCCGGCGGGACTGGCGCTCGGGCGCGGTGCTCGCCGGGGTGGCGGCCACCTATCTGCCGTGGTTCCAGTACCAGCACCGGACGATCTTCTCGTTCTACATGGTGATCCTGGTGCCCTTCCTCTGCCTGGCCGTGGCGCAGCTGCTCGGTGCGGTGCTCGGCCCGCCCGGCTGCTCGCTGAAGCGGCGCCAGTACGGTGCGGTGGCGGCCGGCACGGTGGTGCTGGCGATCATGATCTGCTTCCTCTTCTTCTACCCGCTGTACACGGCGGAGGTGATCCCGATGACGGACTGGCAGGCCCGGATGTGGTTCACCAGCTGGATCTGACCCGAGTGGCCGCCGGCCAGCTGCTGCCGGTCACCCCGCTGCTCGGGGTGGTCACCGGTCTCCTGCTGGTCGGCGCCGTGGCGGCGGCCGGGTGGGGGCTGCTCGGGCACGGGTGGGACGTGCTGCGGGCGGGGCTGCGAGCGGTGGTGCAGCTCGCGGCGGTCGCGCTGGTGATCGCCTGGGTGGTGGGCTCGCTCTGGACCTCGGCGCTGTTCGTGCTGCTGATGTTCGCGGTGGCCGTGCGCACCGCCGGGCGGCGGATGACGCCCGGCCCCGAGTGGGTCTGGGCGGCGGCGCCGATCGGGCTCGGGGTGCTGCCGGTGCTCGCGCTGCTGCTCGGCACCGGTCTGCTGCCCCGGCAGGGGCTGTCGGTGATCCCGGTCGCGGGCATCCTGATCGGCGGCGGGCTGACCGCCACCTCGCTGGCCGGCCGCCGGGCGCTGGACGAGCTGCGCCAGCGGCGCGGCGAGGTGGAGGCGGCGCTGGCGCTCGGCTTCGAGGAGCGGGACGCCCGGCTCGAGATCTGCCGCACCGCCGCCGCGACCTCGCTCGTCCCGGCCCTGGACCAGACCCGCACCGTGGGCCTGGTCACCCTGCCCGGGGCGTTCGTCGGCATGCTGCTGGGCGGGGCGAGCCCGGTGCAGGCCGGGGCGGTGCAGCTGTTCGTGCTGGTCGCGCTGCTCGCGGTGGAGTCGGTGGCGATCGTGGTGGTGCTGGAACTGGTCGGGCGGGGCAAGGTCGTCGGGTAGGCTGGTCGGCGTTGAAGGGGAGTAGCCCTCCACCGGCTCGTCGACATACTGGCCCATCCGTGGGCCCGGCGCCCGGGACATCCCGCCCGTCCGGGGTGTTGGCGAGACCTTCGGCCGCAGTGCTGTGACCATGACCAGTGCTGGCGGGCCGAGGCGTCCCCTGACGGAGCACCGGCCCGCCAGCCCTTGACCTGAGGGATTTTCGCGACCGATGAGCCTGACCGTAGCCGCCCTGACCTTCGGCATCATCTTCCTGGCCGAGCTGCCCGACAAGACCGCGCTGGCCAGCCTGGTGCTCGGCACCCGCTACCGCGCCGGCTACGTCTTCGCCGGTATCGCCGCCGCCTTCGCCCTGCAGGTGGGCCTCGCGCTGGCGGCCGGCAGCCTGCTGGCCATGCTGCCCCAGCGCTGGGTGGAGGGAGTGACCGGCGCGCTCTTCCTGCTCGGCGCCCTGATGCTGCTCTGGCACAAGGACGAGGAGGAGGACGGCCACGCCGCCAAGGAGCCCTCCTCGGCGAGCTTCTGGAAGGTCGCGGGCGCGAGCTTCGCCGTGGTCGCGGTGGCCGAGTTCGGTGACCTGACCCAGATCATGACCGCCAACCTGGCCGCCAAGTACGCCGACCCGCTCGCGGTGGGCCTCGGCGCCTGGCTGGCGCTCTGCGCGGTGGGCGGCATCGCGATCGTCGGCGGGCAGAAGCTGCTGCAGTACGTCCCGATGAAGGTGATCGTGCGGGTCGCGGCGGCGATCATGCTGCTGATGGCCGCCTTCAGCGTCTTCAAGGCCGTGACGGGCTGAGCGCCGCGCTACGCGTAGTTGGCGAGCGAGGCCCGGGTGGCGGGGCCGAACACCCCGGACGGGTCGTCGGTCACGGCGGCCAGCCGCTGGAAGTACTGGACGGCCTTGCGGGTCGCGGGGTCGAAGGTGCCGGTGACCAGCGAGTCGTCGTACTTCCAGTACATGGCGTCGGCCAGCTGCTGCTGCATCGCGCTGACGTCGGCGCCGGACATCCCCATCGAGAGGGTTCGGGGCCCGGCCGGGGAGGGGGCGATGCTCGGGGTGCTCGGCGTCGGGCTGGGCGAGGGGGCGATGCTCGGGGTGCTCGGCGTCGGGCTGGGCGAGGGGGTGGCCGAGTGGCTGGGGCTGGGGCTCGGGCTCGGCTTGTGGCTCGGTGAGGCCTTCGACGGGGAGGGGCTCGCGCTCCTCGAGGCGGTGGCGGGGGTGAGGCTCGGGTAGGCGATCCCGGCGTCCGGCTGGTAGCTGTCGGCCGCCCCGGCCACCGTACGGTTCCCGGCGTCGGAGCCCGGCAGGGTCAGCGCCAGCCCGGCGCCGACGGCGGCTATCCCGGCCCCGGCGGCGAGGATGACGGCCCGTCTGCGCCCGCTGCTGCGCCGCTGCTGCTGGCGCCGCTCGGCCCGTCCGCCGTGGTAGCTGTAGGCCGCGCCGACGGTCCGCTGCGGCGGCAGGTACGGCCTCGGCTCCTGGGCCGGCGGCAGCACGTCGGTCTGCGGCCCCTGGTCCGGTACCGAGGGGGCGCCGCCACCGACGTACGGGCGCACCAGCGGCGGGCCCTCGGTGTGGGGGAGGACGGCGGTGTCCTCGAAGTCCGGGTTCCCGGCCGGTCTCGGGTACTCCTGCTGCGCCGGATGCTCTGCCGGCATGGCCGGTCCTCCTCGGTCGGGCTGGCGAACGCGCCTGATTATGCAGCAGGTCCCTGCGGGAGCACAGGCAAGGGCGGTGGCAGCCGGCCACCATCGGGCTAACGTAACGCCATGAAACCGGGCAAATCGCGCCATGATGGTCGTCGGACTGAATGATCATCAGACCTGCATCTCTCATCAGACCTGAGCCCGAGGAGCGGCGATGGCGGACGCGGCGGCCGAGCGCACCCTG
The DNA here is from genome assembly GCF_040296285.1 of Kitasatospora sp. NPDC002227. Classification (NCBI taxonomy): domain Bacteria; kingdom Bacillati; phylum Actinomycetota; class Actinomycetes; order Kitasatosporales; family Streptomycetaceae; genus Kitasatospora; species Kitasatospora sp. NPDC002227. The sequence continues at coordinate 29,491 of NZ_JBEOWY010000008.1, read as the reverse complement.
ACCCCGGAGACCGGACCCCCGACCGTCACCCCGCACCGCCTCTGGGTGCCGATCGGCGCACTGCTGCTGGCCATGCTGCTCGCCGCGCTCGACCAGACCATCGTCTCCACCGCGCTGCCCACCATCGTCAGCGACCTCGGCGGGCTCGACCACCTCTCCTGGGTGGTCACCGCGTACATGCTGGCCTCCACGGCCGCCACCCCGCTCTGGGGCAAGCTCGGCGACATGTACGGTCGCAAGCGCTTCTTCCAGGCCTCGATCGTGATCTTCCTGATCGGCTCGGCGCTGTGCGGCATCGCCCAGAACATGGGCGAGCTGATCGCCTTCCGCGCCCTCCAGGGCCTGGGCGGCGGCGGCCTGATGGTGCTCTCCCAGGCCATCGTCGGCGACCTCGTCTCACCCCGGGACCGCGGCCGCTACCAAGGCCTGTTCGGCGCGGTGTTCGGCGTCACGAGCGTGCTCGGGCCGCTGCTCGGCGGGTTGTTCGTCGACCACCTGAGCTGGCGCTGGGTCTTCTACATCAATCTGCCGATCGGCGCCGTCGCCCTGGTGGTGATCGCCGCCGTGCTGCACACCGCCGAGATCAAGCGGCAGCACAGGATCGACTACCTGGGCACCTTCCTGATCGCCTCCGTCGCCACCTGCCTGGTGCTGATGACCTCGCTCGGCGGCACCACCTGGCCCTGGAGCTCCTGGCAGGTGATCGGCCTGGGCGTACTCGGCGTCGTGCTGCTCGTCGCCTTCGTCGCCGTCGAGCGCGCCGCCGTCGAGCCGGTGCTGCCGCTGCGGCTGTTCGGCTCGCAGACCTTCAGCCTGGTCGCGGTGGTCTCCTTCGTGGTCGGCTTCGCGATGTTCGGCGCGCTCACCTACCTGCCGACCTACCTGCAGGTGGTCATGCAGGTCTCACCCACCATGTCCGGCATCCACATGCTGCCGATGGTGCTCGGCATGCTGCTCACCTCGATCGGCTCCGGCCAGATCGTGGCCCGCACCGGGCGGTACCGGATCTTCCCGATCCTGGGCACCGCCGTCACCACGGTGGGCCTGCTGCTGCTCTCCCGGCTCACCGAGCACACCAGCACCACCGTGATGAGCCTCTACTTCCTGGTCTTCGGCCTCGGGCTCGGCCTGGTGATGCAGGTCCTGGTGCTCATCGTGCAGAACTCGGTCGGCTACGAGGACCTGGGCGTGGCCACCGCCGGCGCGACCTTCTTCCGCTCGATCGGCGCCTCCTTCGGCGTCTCGATCTTCGGCACCATCTTCGCCGGCGGCCTCAAGGACCGGCTGGCCGACGCGCTGCGCGGGGCGCAGCTGCCACCGCGCTTCGACGCCGCCGCGATCAGCTCCGACCCCCGGGTGATCGCCGCGCTGCCGCCGGCCCTGCAGAACGGGATCTACCACGCGTACGCCAAGTCGATCACCGAGGTCTTCCTCTACGCCGTGCCGGTCGCGGCGTTCGCCTTCGTGCTCTCCCTCTTCATCCGCGAGCAGAAGCTGCGCTCCACCGTCACCGCCCCCGACCTCAGCGAGTCGATCGGCCTCAACCCCGTCGAGCGTTCCTCGCTGGACGAGATCGCCCGCGCGATGTCCGTGCTCAGCAGCCGGGACGCCCGGCGCGACCTCTTCCGCCGGATCACCGCCGAGGCGGGGCTCGACCTGCACCCCGCCTCCAGCTGGCTGCTCCTGGTGATGCACCACCACGGCTCCGCCGAGCCCGCCGAACTGGCCGAGCGGCGGATCGTGCCGATCGACGTGATCGAGGAGGCCGCCCGGCAGGTGGAGAGCCGGGGCCTGGCCGTGCGCAACGGCCTGCCGCTGCGCCTCACCGAGGCCGGGGCCGAGGCCGCCGAGCAGCTGGTCGCCGCCCGCCGGGTCCAGCTCGGCCAGCTGCTCGGTGACTACGACGAGCAGCAGTTCGCCGACCTCGCCGAACTCCTCACCCGCCTCTCCACCTCCCTCGGCGGCGACCGGCCCGACCGCACCCCGCCCAGGCCCGCCCCGCACAGCGAGGGCCGCTCCTTCTGAGCCCCTGCTACGTCCAGGGCTCAGAGCTCGAAGCTGCGGACCTCGTCCAGCACGGTGTAACCGGCGCTCTCGTAGAGGCTGATGGCGACGGTGTTGGCGCCGAAGACGTTGAACATCATCATCTCGTCGCCGCCCGCGCGGGTGGCCTGCTCGCCGACCGCCATCGCGTCGCGGCCGTAGCCCTTGCCCCGGAACTCCGGCTGGACGTGCAGCGAGTATCCGTACGTCACGCCCGGCAGGTGGCCGTGGTGCAGCCAGGCCGAGCCGACCGGTTCCCCCTCCGCGAGCAGCATCAGCAGGGTGTGCCCGGCGGTGGCCAGGCCCTCGGGGAGCAGCTCGGCGAAGTCCTGGTCGGACTTGCTGCGGGCCTCGGCCTCGGTCCACGTCCCGGTGTCGACCATGTTGGCGACGTAGCCCGCCTTCTCGATGGCCAGCCACTCCCCGTACTCGGCCTCGGTGAGCGGGCGCGCGGTGAGGTGCTCCGGCGTGCGGTCGGCCCGGCGCAGCCTGGTCTGGCCGCCGACCGCCCAGTGCGCGTACAGCTCGTCCGCCGAGGACGTCCGGACCCGGATCCGGCTCACGCCCTGCTCGACGCACCAGCGCTCGGCCCACTCCCGGGCGGCCGGCCGGTGGCCCTCGGCGCCCGGCCGCACCCAGACCTCGAAGATCTGACCAGTCGGGTTGCCGCTGGCCTGCGGCTCCAGCCGCACCGCCACGTACCCGAGCACCTCACCGGCCTCGGTGATCTCGGCGACGGTGGCCTCGGCCGCGGCCTTCAGGGTCCGCTCGACCCGAGTGGTGACGGCCTCCTCCCTGAGGCCGGCCCGGCGAAGGGGAGAACGCTCCCGCTCCTCGAAGGCGGGGAGCCAGGCAGAGTGATCGCTGATGATATGAAAATCTGTCACGCGATCACCGTAACGGCCGCCCCAACGGACGGCACCGGATTTGCGCGGGCCCCGTCCCCGGGCAGGCCGTATGCGCACCGGCCATGGGCCGGCTCGCCCGGCCGGCCCGGCGTCAGCCGCCGGCCGGCTCGGGCTTGGTGTGGAGGATGTCGCGGACCTGTTCGGCGGCGCGGAGCATGCTCTCGCTGATGAAGTCGCTGAAGCGGGCGATGTTCTCCAGCCGGGCGGCGGCCGCGCTCTCGCGGCCGAGGACGGTGACGCCCTCCCGGGCCGTCCGGGCGACCTGGGCGACGCCCTGGGCGGCGGCGATCGTGGACTGGTACCAGACGTCCTCGTCCACGAAGTACCGCTCGCGGCGGCGCTCGTCGCGCTCGCGGCGGATCAGCCCCTGCTCGTCCAGGAACGCGATCGCCTTGGAGACGGACGCCGGGCTGACGTCCAGGTGCCGGGCGAGTTCGGCCGCCGTCAGGCTGCCGGTGTCGGCGACGAACAGGCTGGTCAGCACCCGGGCCGTCATCCGCGGCAGGCCCTGGTGCACCAGCAGCGCGGTGAAGCTCTCCTCGTACGCGCGCACGGCCTCCTCGCGGCGCCCGAGCGGCTGCTGCCCCTGGGGCTGGGCCTGCTTGCGGCGGCGGGCCCGGTGCTCGGTGGCCCGGTGGGCCTGGTCGGCCCGGTACGCGGTGGGGCCGCCGTTGCGGTCGACCTCGCGGGTGACGGTCGAGGTCGGGCGGTCGAGCCGCCGGGCGATCTCCGCGTAGGGGAGGTCCTCGGCCAGCCCCAGGGCGATCTTCTGGCGTTCCTGCTGGGTGAGTCTGCCTCCCGGCACCGCGGTCTCCCTCCGTGCTGCTCCTGATGCCCGCCAGCATAGCGTTCACTCCAGGCTCGTTGCAACGCTTGGGTGATCTGCCATTGCGTTAGATTCCCACTCGTTGCAACGAAAAAGTGGCATCCACCTGCAATTATTGGATCTCATCGCAACAAGCTTGTTGCGTGATTCATGAACGCAACGTAGCGTTCTCGATGTCAGAAACGAAGCGACGCACACCGGAGAGCATCATGCAGAAGTTCGCCACCACCGCCCCGATCGCCGCCGTCCTGGAGATCCCCGCCGGCCGCGTCCAGGTCATCGCCGCGGACCGCACCGACGCCACCGTCGAGGTCCGCCCCGCGGACCCGGCCAAGAGCCGCGACGTCAAGGCGGCCGAGCAGGTCGCCGTCGAGTACGCCGACGGTGTGCTGCGGATCCGCAGCACCGAGACCAAGAACCGGTACTTCGGCTCCACCGGCGCACTGGAGGTCACCGTCCAGCTGCCGGCCGGCTCCAGCCTGGAGGCCCGCACCGAGGCCACCGAACTGCGCGGCGTCGGCCGCCTCGGCGACGTCACCTTCGAGGGCGCCTACCGGCAGATCAAGATCGACGAGGCCGCGAGCCTGCGCCTCACCGCCATCGACGGCGACGTGGAGGTCGGCCGGCTGGGCGGCCCCGCCCTGATCAGCACCGCCCGGGGCAGCATCCGGATCGCCGAGGCCGCCCACGGCGCCGTCACCCTCCACACCCAGCTGGGCGACATCTCGGTCGGCGCCGCCGGCGGCGTCTCCGCCACCCTGGACGCCGGCACCACCCTCGGCCGCATCACCAACGCGCTCCGCAACGACGGCACCCCCGGTCTCGAGATCCGCGCCACCACCGGCAGCGGCGACATCACCGCCCGCAGCCTCTGAGGCCCGCAGCGGAAAATGATCGGCGGGTTCTCCTCCGTTGTCCCCATACTGTGCGCGATGGATGAATCGACGGAGATCGAGCAGTTGCGGGCGGAGGCGGGCCGCCTGGTCGGCGCCACGGTGGAGCGGGTGGCGGTGCGGCCCGGCGGCGAGGGCGCCTTCGGCCTGCTGCTCGGGGGCGTACCGATGCGCGGGTGGCTGACCGTGTTCTCGCCGGCCTGGCGGTTGGACCAGGTCGCGGCCGGCGCGGCGGCCGTGGTGGTGGCCGCCTCCGGTGACCGCGAGCAGCGGTTGGCCGAGGACCTGACCGTGCTGGTCGGCCGGGAGGTCACCGCACTGGACGTACGACTGCCCGGCTGGGACACCCGGATCCGCTTCGGCGAGTTCGAGCTGACGGTCTTTCCCCTCCGCCACCGCGATCCGGCGGCCGTCCCGGACTGGACCTTCCGGGTGCCGTCGGGCCGGCTGCTCGCGGTCGGCCCGGGGCCGCGCCTGCGGGTGGCGGCATGAGGGTTGTCGGCCTCGCGCAGGCCCGGCGGCTGATCGGCCCGCTGCTGGGACAGCCTGCCTGGGGCGTCGAGCGGGGCTGGGGCAGCTTCGTGACCATGGAGTTCGGGCAGCCGTTGCCGCCCGGTCCGTCGGGTCACGTCCATGGGGAGTGGCACCTGTGGATCATGATGGCCGCCTGGCGGCTGGAGACGGCGGAAGAAGTCCTGGCCGGCTCCGAGGACGACGGGCTCGAGGCCGCACTCGCCCGGCTGGAAGGGCGGCCACTGACCGAAGTCGCCATCAGGCCGGGCACCTTGGAGACCAGGTTCGACTTCGACGGCCTCCGGCTGGAGACCTTCCCGATCTACCGGACCGACCCCGAGGACGGCGGGTACGACCACTGGCTGCTCTGGCTGGGCGACGGCGAAGTCCTGGTAGCAGGCTCGGAGTTGACGGTGGAGCCCGCCGGGGGAAGCACTCCCTGGTCGACCCGGACCGGGTGGAGGGCGAGCAGGCCGTCGGGGTCGAGGGTGGCGGCCATCGCGAAGTCGAAGGTGTCGAGCTCGAGGCAGAGCGGGACGTCCTCGTCGTGGATGCCGTCGTACCCGGCGCGGCGGCCGGAGGCGAGGTCGGCGGCGGCGTCGGAGGTGGCGACGCGGTGGAGGTAGGGGGTGGGGTCGGGCAGGGCGTCCTCGAGGTCGGCGGCGAGGTACTCGGCGCAGGCGAGGTCCTCCTCGGCGCGGCCGCCTTCGCCGGTGACCACGTAGGTGACCTCGGCGGGGGAGTGGCGGCGCAGCAGTTCGGCGGTCGCGCCGGCCACGGCGAAGCTCGCGCAGAGCAGCAAGCCGGCGCCCTGGGCGGCGCGGGCGCCGACGGTGCCCGCGGTGGTGCGTTGGACGATGGTCCGGCCGGCCAGGTCCAACTGCCGGATCTTGCCGGGTGAGTTGACGAGGTCGAAGCCGGGTGTCGGGGCGCTGTCCTTGAGGGAGAGCCAGTGCGGGTGCGCGGCCTTGAGCGCGAGCGCCTCCTGGTCCGACTCGGCGAGCACGATCCGCTCGGCACCGCGGCCGAAGGCCCAGGCCGCGGTGGTGAAGGCCCGCATGACGTCGATGACGACGGCCGCCTCGGCGGGGCGGTCGAGGGCCCGCACGTCGTCGATGCTCAGGAGTTGTGATCGCATGATCCGATCATGCAGTGCTCCCGTCGGGGCATGATGGCGGAATGCCCGAACTCGTGGATCCCACCGTCACCCTGCGCAGCTCCTTCCGCTCCGCCGTCGCGGAGTACCGGGCCGACCGGGAGAGCGAACTGCCGTGGTTCGTCCACGACATCGAGCCGGCCGCGCTCACCGGCGAAGCGGCGTTCACGGCGTACGTCGACCGCCTGCTCGCCGAACGGCAGGTGATCGGCGTCCGCGCCGACGGCTTCGTCGCCCAGACCACCCTCTGGTGGGTCGACGGCACCACCTTCCTCGGCCGCCTCGCCGTCCGCCACCGCCTCACCCCCAACCTCACCCGCCTCGGCGGCCACATCGGCTACGACGTCCGCCCCACCGCCCGCCGCCAGGGCCATGCCACCGCCATCCTCGCCGCCGCCCTCCCCGTCGCCGCCGCCCTCGGCATCACCGAAGCCCTCCTCACCTGCGCCGAATCCAACACCGCCTCCCGCCACGTCATCGAATCCAACGGCGGCCGCTACCTCGACACCTCGGGCGACCGCCGCCGCTACCTCCTCCCCACGGTCGGTTCGCGGTGAGGGTTCCGGTGTGAGGGTCCGTAGGGTTGGGGTGAGCTGGGCCGGTGGGGCTCGGGGTGTGGTTGGGAGAGGCGGGTCAGATGGCTGTTGTGAAGATCAATGTGCTGCAGGTGCCGACGGAGATGCGGGAGCAGCTGGAGACGCGGTTCGCCTCGCGGGCGGGGGCCGTGGAGGGGTCGGACGGGTTCGAGTGGTTCGAGCTGCTGCGGCCGGTGGAGGGGACGGACCAGTACCTGGTGTACACGCGGTGGCGGGACGAGGCCGCGTTCCAGGCCTGGATGGAGGGCCCGATGAAGGCCGCGCACCAGGGCGGCGGCGAGGGCCAGGCCCCGCAGCGGCCGGCGGCCTCGGGGTCGGCGCTGTGGTCGTTCGAGGTGGTGCAGTCGGCCGGGCCGAAGGCTTGAGAGCGGGGGCGGCGGAGGGCTGAGCCCGTCGCCGCCCCGTTCAGGAGGCCGCGGTGCGGCGGCGGCCCAGGCGCAGGAGGAGGCCGCCGCCGATGCCGACCAGGAGGCCGATGCCGATCAGCCAGATCGGGGAGAAGCCGCCGTTGTCGTCGGCCTCGGTGATGCCGGAGCCGGGGGCCTTGGTGCCGTCGGGGTTCTCGGCCAGGGCCGAAGTGGCCGAGCTGGGGACGGACTTGGGGGCGGGGCCGGCGTCCACCAGGAGCTGGAGGATGTTGGTGCCGCCGAAGTTGTACGGGTCCAGCTGGGCCGCCTGGGCGGTGAGCAGCAGGAGGGCCGTGGCGGAGGCGTCGGTGCCCGAGGGGCCCTTGGCGGCCCAGGTGTAGGCGTTGCCGCCCAGCCAGTCGGCCGCGCTGGCGGCCTGGTGCGGGTGCCCGGCCTGGATCAGCCCGAGGACGGCCCAGGCGGTGGCGGCGTAGTCGGGTGTGGTGTCGGAATGCGCCAAGTGCTGGCCTCCTGCGGCCAGTTGGGCGTTGAGGTAGGCCGAGGCGGCCTCGCCGGAGTCGGCGTGCGGCACGGCGGCAGAACCGCTGGGGCAGGTCAGTGGCTTGGGCGCAGCGTCCGCCCGGTCGGTGTTGGTGACCGGCAGCCTGCCGCCCGCCGCCGCCAGGAGGGCCGAAGCGGTGGTCGGTACGTCGGCCGAGGCACCGGCCTTGCTGAAGGCGCCGCGCTGCTCGGCCGGGGCGGCGCAGCCCAGCTGGAAGAGGGCCAGGCCGTCGTAGCCGTTCTTGCCGGCCTTGCCGCTGACGGTGGCCGGGTCGGTCCCGGCGGCGAGCAGGGCGTTGACGGCCAGACCGGTGGAGGCGGCGTCGCCAGGGCGCCCCGGGTGGAGCGGCCAGCTGCCGTCCGCGTTCTGGGTGTCCCGCAGCCAGCCGGTGGCCTTGGCCAAGGCCTCCTCGTGCCCGCCGAGCCGGGCCAGGGCCTGGACCGCCACGGCGGTCGCGTTGCTGTCCTCCGCGGTGGCCTCGCAGGGCACGTTCGGATCGGCCCGGTAGGCGGTCCAGCCGCCGTCCGCGCACTGCTGCCCGGTGAGCCAGCTCACGGCCGAGTCGGCCGGGACGACCTGGCCGGCCGAGAGCGCGGTCAGCGCCAGGGACTGCCGCCAGACCCCGTCGGCCGTCGGGTCCCCCTTGCCGTACAGGCCGGCGGGCGGGGTGGCGGAGGGCGAGGCGGCGCCGGTGAGCAGCAGCGCGGCCAGCGCGGCGGCGCCGAGCCGGGCCGCCAGGGAGCCCGCAGCGGCCGGGCCGGTGGTCGTCTGCATGCGCGCGGAGCCTTTCGAAGAGCGGTGCGGCCCGACTCTATCCGGCCGCCCCACGCCGGACGGCGACGCCGCGAGGGGCGGCGGTGGCAGGCGGCAAATCGGGAGAGTAGAACCGGTACCAGTTCTAGGCGCCCAGAGTGAGCAGCCGGGCCGCCGTGTGGAGGTCGGAGCGGACTTCGGCCAGCGAGGCGCGGCCGGAGAGCCAGCCGAGCAGGGTGGCGTGCCAGGTGTGGGCGATCACGCGCAGCGCGGCCTGCTGGTCGGCGGAGGGCGGGGCCGGCAGCCGGGCGGCGTCGAGCACGATGGCGGCGGTGAGCGAGCTCACCTGGTCGACCTCGGTGCTGACCGAGCGGTCGGCGAAGGAGAGCGCGCGGACCATCGCCTCGGCCAGCCGGGGCTCGCGCTGGAGCGCCTGGAAGGCGAGCGTGAGCGTCTCGGCGACCCGCGCGGCGGAGGTCTCGCCGGCCGGCGGACGGCGCCGGACCTGCTCGTGGAGCTGTTCCAGCTGCTCGCGCATCACCGCGACCAGCAGGTGCACCTTGGAGGGGAAGTAGCGGTACAGCGTGCCGAGGGCGACCTCCGCGCCCTCCGCGACCTCCCGCATCTGCACCGCTTCGTACCCGCCCCGGGCGGCCAGCGCGGTGGACGCGCGCAGGATGCGCCGTCGCCGCTCGGCCTGACGGGGCGTGAGCGGGAGCCCTGGAGGGGTGGCGGTGGTCAAGGGAGCTCCAGTCGGTGCGAGGGCCGGGCGGAGTGCTGCGCAGCGTGGCGTGAATCACCAGCCCTGGCTCCGAGGAGCACGCTACGGGCCGGTATCTTCGAGGTCTCTCGTCGTTCACCAGCCCGACGACGATCTCCGCACCGCACATGAAACGTGATCTACTTTACCGCTGCGCACCCGGCGCTGTGAGGTAGGGAATAGGGGCCCAGGATGACCGCGCTGCCGCCACCGCTGCGGATCGCCCTGCTCTCCTACCGGGGTGACCCGTTCTGCGGCGGCCAGGGCGTCTACGTGCGCCACCTCTCCCGTGAGCTGGCCCGGCTCGGGCACCACGTGGACGTGATCGGCGCCCAGCCCTTCCCGGTGCTGGACGAGGTCGAGGGCCCCGGCTCGGTCCGGCTGGTGGAGCTGCCCAGCCTGGACCTCTACCGGGCCGACGACCCCTTCCGCACCCCGGCCCTGAGCGAGTACCGCGGCCCGGTGGACGTGCTCGAGGTCGCCACCATGCGCACCGGCGGCTTCCCCGAGCCGCTCACCTTCTCGCTGCGCGCCCGGCAGTACCTGGCCGCGCACAAGGGCCGCTACGACGTGGTGCACGACAACCAGACCCTCGGCTACGGCCTGCTGGGCCTGGCCCGGCACGGCTTCCCGCTGGTCACCACCGTGCACCACCCGATCACGGTGGACCGGCAGCTGGAGCTGGACGCCGCGACCACCCGGGTCAAGAAGCTGAGCCTGCGCCGCTGGTACGCCTTCACCCGGATGCAGCGCCGGGTGGCCCGGCGGCTCGAGCACATCATCACCGTCTCGGGCAGCTCGAAGGCGGAGATCGCCGAGCACCTGGGCGCGGCCCCGGGCGCGATCTCGGTGGTGCCGATCGGCGCCGACACCAGGCTCTGGTCGCCGAACGACGAGATCCCGGTGGTGCCCGGCCGGATCGTGGCCACCTCCAGCGCGGACGTGCCGCTCAAGGGGCTGGTGCACTTGGTCGAGGCGCTCGCCAAGGTCCGCACCGAGCGGGACGCGCACCTGGTGGTGGTCTGCAAGCAGAAGGCGGACGGTCCGGTCGCCGAGGCGGTGCGCCGCTTCGGGCTCGAGTCGGCGATCGAGTTCCGCAGCGGGCTGACCGACCAGGAGCTGGTGGACCTCTACCGCTCGGCCGAGGTGGCCTGCGTGCCCTCGCTGTACGAAGGCTTCTCGCTGCCGGCCGCGGAGGCGATGGCCACCGGTACGCCGCTGGTCGCCACCACCGGCGGGGCGATCCCCGAGGTGGCCGGCCCCGACGGCGAGACCTGCCTGGCCGTGCCGCCGGGCGACGCGGGTGCGCTCGCGGCGGCCCTGGGCCGGCTCCTCGACGACCCCGAGCTGCGGGCCGCCCTCGGCGCGGCCGGGCGGGAGCGGGTGCTGGCCGGCTTCACCTGGGAGCGGGCGGCCGAGCTGACCGTCGAGCGCTACCGGGCGGCGATCGCCACCGGCGTCGGGCAGCGGGCCCGCTCGGGCGCCGGCTGGCGCTACGTCGCCTGACCGACCACTACCTCTGACGCATCGCCAACTGCTTGTCCAGCCACTGAGATTGGGAGCCCCACAGTGCTGACCGTCGATTTCTCCCGCTTCCCGCTCGCCCCCGGCGACCGGGTGCTCGACCTCGGCTGCGGTGGAGGCCGGCACGCGTTCGAGTGCTACCGGCGCGGGGCCAACGTGGTGGCGCTGGACCAGAACGCCGAGGAGATCGCCGAGGTCCGCAAGTGGTTCGCCGCCATGGAGCAGGCCGGGGAGGCCCCGGCCGGCGCCTCGGCGGTGGCGATGGAGGGCAACGCGCTGGAGCTGCCCTTCGAGGACGAGAGCTTTGACAAGATCATCATCTCCGAGGTGATGGAGCACATCCCGGACGACAAGGGCGTGCTCGCCGAGATGGTGCGCGTGCTGAAGCCGGGCGGCGTGCTCGCCGTCACGGTGCCGCGCTGGCTGCCCGAGAAGATCTGCTGGGCGCTCTCCGACGAGTACCACGCGAACGAGGGCGGCCACATCCGGATCTACCGGGGCGACGAGCTGCTCGGCAAGCTCCGCGAGGCCGGTCTCGAGCCGTACGGCACCCACCACGCGCACGCGCTGCACTCGCCGTACTGGTGGATCAAGTGCGCGGTGGGCGTCAACAACGACAAGGCGCTGCCGGTCCGCGCGTACCACCAGCTGCTGGTGTGGGACATCGTCGGCACCCCGGTGATCGGCAAGCTCACCAAGGCGGCCGAGAAGGCGCTCAACCCGGCGATCGGCAAGAGCTTCGTCGCGTACGCCACCAAGCCGAACCGGCCCGGCGCGTGACCGCCGCCGTCCCCGAGGTGCTGCTGCTCGACGGTGTGCTGGACGCCGAGCAGGCCGCCGCGACGGTGCGGAGCATCCTCGCCGACCAGCAGGCCGACGGCGCCGTGCCGTGGTTCCAGGGCGGCCACCTCGACCCGTGGGACCACACCGAGGCCGCGATGGCCCTCGACACGGCCGGCGAGCACGCCGCCGCCGAGGCCGCCTACCGCTGGCTGATGGCCACCCAGAACGCCGACGGCTCCTGGTACGCCGGCTACACGGACGGCGAGGTCTCCAACGCGTCCAAGGAGACCAACTTCTGCGCGTACATCGCGGTCGGCGCCTGGCACCACCACCTCAGCACGGGGGACGACGCGTTCCTCGAGCTGCTCTGGCCGGCCGTCCGGCGGGCGCTGGACTTCACCGTCGGCCTGCGGCTGCCGGGCGGTCCGATCGCCTGGCGCCTCGACGAGGACGGCACCGCCGTGCAGGAGGCGCTGCTCACCGGTTCGTGCAGCATCCTGCACGCGTTGCGGTGCGGTCTTGCCATCGCGGACTACCTCGAAGAGCCGCAGCCCGACTGGGAGTTGGCCGCCGGCCGGCTGCAGCACGCGATCGCGCGGCACCCGGAGCGGTTCCTCGACAAGGACCGCTACTCGATGGACTGGTACTACCCCGTGCTCGGGACGGCGCTGCGCGGGGCCGAGGCGGCGGAGCGGATCGCCGGGGCGTGGGAGAAGTTCGTCGTGCCCGGGCTCGGCGTGCGGTGTGTCAGCGACCGGCCGTGGGTGACGGGCGGCGAGAGCGCCGAACTCGCGCTCGCGCTCTGGGCCGTCGGGCAGTCGGACCGGGCCGTCGAGATCCTGCGGTGGATCCAGCATCTGCGGCACGCGGACGGGTCGTACTGGACCGGGTACGTGTTCGAGGACGATGCGATCTGGCCGGAGGAGCGGACGACGTGGACGGCGGGGGCACTGCTGCTCGCCGTGGCGGCGCTCGGGGGCGACCCGGCGACGGTCGCGGTGTTCGGCGGGGAGCAGCTGCCGAGCGGGCTGGTCGTCAGCGACTGCTGCTGAGAGCTTTTCCCGCAGAGAGTCGGTTGCACTACCCAAGGGGCGCGGGGAACTGCGCGAGAGCGGAAGACAGCGGACCTGTCGCCTTCCGACTCCGCGCAGTTCCCCGCGCCCCTGGGTAGTGCAACCGACTGAGAGCGCCGAGCGGCGTGGCCGAGTCGGTGGTTGGCCGCGCGGTTCCTCGCACCCCTGAGGTGGTCAGCCTCGCTGGATGCCGGAGGTGTCCGACAGGAGGCCGTGGGTGCCGTCGGGGAGCTGGGCGACCAGGGCGGTGCCGCGCTGCTCGACGGCGAGGTACCAGGTGCCGGGGAGGAGCTCGCCGATCGGGGGGCCGGCCGGGCTGTCCTTCGGGGTCAGCTGGCGGGGGACCGGGACGGCGAACCAGAACGGCGCGAAGTCGGCGGCCGGGGCGGGCGCCGGAGCCGGGGCGTTCGGGTTCGGCAGCGGGGTGGTCGCGGCGATCGGGGGCAGCGCCTGGGTCGGCGGGGCCGGGTCGTGGCCGCCGGTCGGGTAGCCGTAGCCGCCGGCCTGAGGCTGCGGCTGGCCGCCGAAGGCCGGGGGCTGCTGCTGGGCGCCAGGCTGGAAGCCGTAGTCGAACTGGCCGGGCTGGCCGGGAGCACCCGGAGCGCCGGGCTGGCCGGGCTGGCCGGCGCCGGGGCCCTGGAAGCCGAGCGGCGCGCCCGGGTAGGCCTGCGGCGCGGGGGCAGGCTTGTCGGTCAGCAGCGGAGCCTTCAGGGCGGGGATGAGCGGGCCGGCCGCGGCGGCGCCGGAGAGCACCAGCAGCGCGAGCACGGAGAGCCAGGCGCCGAACCCGTTGCTGGTGGCCGAGCCGCCACCGGCCAGCGCGGTCAGGCCGGTCCACAGCGCGGCGACCGAGAGCGCGGTGCCCCACTGGTCGAGCCGCAGGCCGAACACCTGGCGCCCGGCCACCGCCTCGCCCTGGAAGCGGTGCAGCAGCACCAGCGCGGCCGAGACCAGGCCGAGCAGGAAGACCGAGGTGAAGATCGGGAAGGAGTCCGTCGACCAGGCATTGCTGGAGGTCGTGCTGCAGGTCTTCCCGAAGCAGATGCTGAAGGAACGGTACGGCAGGAAGGAGGCGATGAGCAGCAGGAGCGCCGCACCTGCGACGGCGGCGTCTCCCCTGGTGAGAGCGCGCAGATTCACGTACGTTCCCCTCGTTGGTCTGTCATGGACGTCGGTATTCGGGGCAAAAGCCTAGAGGCTTGCCACTTCAGCCCGCACAGCGCCCTCCGCGATCATGCCGGAGACCGGCCTGGTCTCAGCCTGCGACCGGCGTGCCGGTGGTGGTCAGATAGGCCGTCAGGGCATCGGCGATCCCCTGGGCGGCCCGCTGGCGCCACTGTGGGTCCGTCATCCGCTTGGCATCGCCCGAGTTTCGCATGTTGCCGCACTCGATGAACACCTTCGGCACGGTCGAGAGGTTGAGTCCGCCCAGATCCGAACGGGTGTCCAGGCCCTGTTCGGCGATGTAGTCGGCGTAGGGCTCGCCGGTGGCCGCCTTGAAGTCCTGACGGAGCAGCAGGCCCAGGCGGCGGGAGGGCGCGACGATCGCGGAGGTGTCCGCCTTCCCGGCCGTGACCCTGGCGGGCATGATCACGTGGAAGCCGCTGCCGGAGGCCGGGGCGCCGTCGCCGTGCACCGAGACCGCCGCGTCGGCGTGCGCCTCGTTGCCGATCCGGGCCCGCTCGTCCACGCAGGGGCCCCACGGGCGGTCGCCGTCCTGGGTGAGCACCACCTTCGCGCCGAGGCCCTGGAGGATGGCGCGGGCCCGGTGGACCACGTCCAAGGTGTACTCGGCCTCGGTGTACCCGGCGTCGGTCTCGGTGCCGGTGGTGTCGCACTCCTTGTGGCCGTTGCCGATGTCGACCTGGCGGTTGATCTCGGCGCTGTGCCGGCCGTTGGCGGTGTTGTGGCCCGGGTCGAGCAGGATCGTGCGGCCGCTGAGGGGCTGCTGGTGCTGGTCCGGGGCGGTCGCCGAGGCGCCGGGCGTGCTCGGCGTGGCGCTCGGGGTGTCCGGATCGAGCGGGCCGAGCGTGGGCGTGACCGCCGGGGGCAGTGCGGCCGGCAGGGCCGGCGGGTGCTCGGAGCCGCCCCCGGCCACGGCCTGCCAGCCGAGCCACCCCGCGAAGCACAGCGGAAGCAGGACGCAGGCCAGCACGGTGAGCCGGAAAGCGGCCGAGCGTCCGGGGCGGTGCGGGGTGGTGCTGTTCACGAGGTGGTCAGATCCTGTCGTCGGTGCGGGGCGTCAGGCCCAGACTGCCGGCCAGTGGGTTCCACTTGGCGACGAAGGCCTGCTTGGCCTGGGTCGCCTGCGGGTTGAGGTCGGTGGTCCGCTGCAGGTCGGCCGTGACCGGCGCCTTGCCGTTGGCGCAGCCCTGCGAGGCGACCGTACGTGCCCAGGCAGCATACGCACGATCCACCTCGGCCGAGCGCTGCCAGGCCGTCTTGAGCAGCTGGCTGAGGTCGGCGCCGCCCGGGAGGTCGCTCACGCTGAGCTTCGCGAGGGAGGCGACCAGCTGGTCGCGCTGGGTGGCGCCCGCGTCCAGCACCTTCACGGCGGCCGCCGCGGAGCCGGCGGTGCAGGAGCGGACCTGGGCCACGGCGTTGCCGATCGGGGCCTTGGCGTTCTCGCCCTGGGCGAGCAGGTCGTCCAGGGCCTTGGCCTGGGCGGCGGCGTCGGGGCCGGCGCCCGGCGCGGTGGAGGCGGCGGTGGGCGGGCCGGAGCCCGGGTCGGCGGGGGCCTGGCCGGCCGGGGCGGAGCTCGCGCTCTGCGGGGCCGGCGCGGGGGCGGAGCTGTGCGCGGGCGCGGCGGCCGCCGCGTTCTTGTCGTCGCCCTGCATCGCCCACACCGCACCCGCCCCGGCGAGCAGCACCACGACGGCGCCGAGCGCGGCCAGCAGCACCTTGCGGTTGCCGCCGCCGCGGGGCTCGGGGTCGGTGCTCAGGTCCTCGTACTGGCTGTACTGGCCGTAGGAGCCCGGCTGCTGCTGGGCGTAGGACGGGAACTGGCCGCCGGGCTGGTTCGGGAACTGCTGCTGCCCGAACCGGGGCGCCGGGGCGCCGGGCGGCTGGAAGCCGGGGTACGGGGGGCGTCCGCCCTGGCCGGGCCCCTGCGGTCCGCCCGGGACGGGCGGGAGCACGCTGGTCGGCGCGGCGGCGGAGTTGGGGGCGGCGAGCGGGAAGTCACCGGCCGGGTCGGCCGGCGGGAAGCCGTAGCCACCGCCCGGGGCCGCCGGGGCGCCGGCGGCCGGGGGGAAGCCGTACCCGGCCTGGACGGGCGGCTGCCCGGGGCCGGGCGGGAAGCCGTTGGCGGCGGGCCGGGCAGCCTGCGGGGCCGGCCCGCCGGGGCCCGGGCCGGTCGGGGCGCCGGCGGCGGGCGGGAAGCCGTAGCCGGGGTACTGCGGGGCGCTTGGCGGCGGGGGGCCGGGGTTCTGGGCCGGGGGGATGTACGGGCGGGCGATCGGGGCGGTGGGCGCCGGGGGCTGCTGGCCCGGGCGGCGGACCCAGCCGCCCGCACCGCCGCGCGCGGTCGGATCCCAGACCGCCGGAGCGGTGTTCTCCTGGTCGCTCATGCCTGGCTCGCCCCCGCTGTCGTGTCGCGTCGTTCACGGCCGTACCGTCCGGGTTGTTCGCCGACACCGTACCGGCCGGAGCCGGTCGCCGGTACGTCGGCACCCGGTCGACGGTAGGCCATCGGCGATCAGCCGCGCAGCTAATCCCCTGTCGGCAGTCTGCGCAAGTGTGCGAACGTGTCCGTCGTGAACACGGACTTCGTAGCCCAGGCCCGACGGTTGGTGACCGAGCGCTTCCCCGAGGCGCTCGCGGTGGTGCTGGCCGGTTCGGCCGCTTCGGGGCGGGCGACCGCGAGCAGCGACCTCGACCTGGCGGTGCTGGTCGCGGACGGGGAGACCTACCGCGAGACGGTGCGGTTCGAGGGGCGGACGGCCGAGTTGTTCGTCCACACCCGGGAGGGTCTCGTCGAGCTGCTGGCGGCCGATCTGGCCGGCCGGCGCGGCGTCATGCAGAGCATGTACGCGACCGGGCTGCCGCTGTTCGACCCGCACGGCCACGCCGCCGCCGCGCGGGCCCGGGCGGTGGCCGAACTGGCCGCCGGGCCGGCGCCGTTCACGGCCGAGGTGGTCCAGGCCCGCCGGTACGGGCTGACCGATCTGCTGGCCGACCTCGTCGACGCCACCGACCGGGTCGAGGCCCTGGCCATCGGCGCCGACGTGCTCGCCCTGGCGGCCGACCTGCTCTGCGACCACCGCCGGGCCTGGACGGGCAGCGGCAAGTGGTTCCCCCGCCGGCTGCTGGCCGCCGACGCCGAGCTGGGCGGCGCGCTGCTGGCCGGGCACCTGACCCTGTGCGGAGCCGGCGACCCGGCCCCGCTGGCCGCGGCCGCCGCGGCGGTGCTCGACCTGGTCGGCGGCCCGCTCTCGGCGGGCTACCGGCGGGTCTGGCACGGCGTGCTGGTCTCGACCGCGGCCCGGTGAGCTCCGAGGGCCGCCGAGCGGGCTACCTGCGGCGCAGCACCCGCAGGGAGCCCGTGACGGAGAGCTCCTCGAAGCCCTCGGCGAGGGCGCGGAGGTAGACCCGGTACGGCGCCTGGCCGCCGTCCGCCGGGTCCGGGAAGACGTCGTGGATCACCAGCAGGCCGCCGTCGGCCAGGTGCGGGGTCCAGCTCTCGTAGTCGCCGGTGGCGTGCTCGTCGGTGTGGCCGCCGTCGATGAAGACCAGGGCGAGCTGGCCGCCCCAGACGGCCGCGATCTGCGGGGAGCGGCCGACCAGGGCGATCACGTGGTCCTCCAGGCCGGCCCGGTGCAGGGTGCGGCGGAAGAACGGCAGCGTGTCCATCAGCCCGACCTCGGGGTCGACCAGGCCCGGGTCGTGGTACTCCCAGCCCGGCTGCTGCTCCTCCGAACCGCGGTGGTGGTCCACGGTGAGGGCGACGGTGCCCGCCGCCCGGGCCGCGTCCGCCAGCAGGATCGCCGAGCGCCCGCAGTAGGTGCCGATCTCCAGCACCGGCAGGCCCGTCCGGCCGGCCGCCTCGGCCGCCGCCGCGTACAGGGCGAGCCCCTCGTCCAGCGGCATGAAGCCGGTGGCCTGTTCGAAGGCGGCGAGCACCTCCGGGGTGGGGCGCGGGCTGTCGGTCATGGTGCTGCTCCCTGCGGCGCTGGCGGCGGACGGTCCCTGGGACCCTACTGGACGGTAGGGGCAGACCCTAGCCGAGCAGGTTGGCGGCGACCCGGGCCCGGGCCGGGGCCAGCTCGGCCTCGACGGCCCTGCCCTCGGCGGTGCCCAGCACCACGGCGGCCTCGGTGACCGGCCGGTGGTCGAGCATCCGCAGCCGCAGGTAGGTCGGCGGGTGGCTGACGTCCACCGCGCCCAGCTCGCGGATCGAGACCCGCAGCAGCCGCTCCCGCTCCAGCCGCGGCACGGCGGCGAGGTGGTCGCCCAGTGCCGTCCAGAGGTCGGCGGGCTGCTGCTGGCGCTGGCGCGAACCGGCGCGGCCCACGGCGGAGTTGCGGAAGCGGTCGAGCACGGTGCGGGCGCTGGTGCCGAGCAGCAGGGTCTCCAGCATGCCGCGGGCGGCCTCGGTGGAGGCGGTGGTGGCGGCGAGGGCGTCCGCCCGGTACTCGGCCGCCTGGCCGGAGCGGGTGGTCAGCCGGTCGAGCAGGAGCAGCAGTCGCTCCACCAGCCAGGCGCCCGGGCGCAGCAGCGCCTTGGAGAGCACGTCGAGGGTGGAGGCCCGACGGACCCGCGCCGGGCGCAGGATGCGGTACCAGGAGTCCAGGGTGGCCAGGGCGGAGCCGAGCCACAGGCCCCGGCGGGTGTCGCCGTTGACGGAGTGGCCGAGCTCGTGGGCCAGCAGCGCGACCCGCTGCTGGGGGGTGAGCGCCTGCCAGAGCGGTATGCCGATGGTCAGTACGCTGCGGCGGCGCAGCCCGACCCGGCCGAAGGAGGCGTTGAACCTGCCGTTGGTGCGGATCAGGTGGACGGGCTGCGCCCCGAGCACCTGGGCCACCCGGTCGGCCAGGCCGTACAGCGCCGGGGCCTTGTCCCGGGCGAGGACGGTGCCGCGCTCCGGGGCCCGCCCGAGGGAGGGGCGGGTGCCGACGGCGAGGACGGCGAGCCCGAGCAGGCCGACCGCCCGCAGCGGCAGGGTGCCGAGCGCCAGCAGGGCCGCACAGCCGGCGAACGCGACCAGGCTGGCCAGGTGGATCAGGGTCGCCAGGGTCAGGGCGGCGAGCCCGGCCGAGCCGCCTCGGCCGGCCGGGTCGGCGGCCAGGGCGTCGTACAGCTGCTCGACCCGGGCCCGGACGGCCTTCTTCCGGGCCTCCTCGCGGCGCTCGGCGCGGGCCGCCTTGCGCTGCTGGCGGCGGGTGCGGTGCGGGGTGGCCTCGATGGGGGCGGGGGAGAGGTTCCACTCGCAGGCGGGGCACCAGGAGACGTGGTTCCCCGAGTCGGGGAGGTCGGTGCCGCAGCTGGGGCAGGCGCGGGTGCCGTGGAGGACAGGGGTCGACATGGTGAGCGATCATGCCAGAGCGGCGAAGATCCGGTGGAGGGATTTTCCCCAGGTCGGCGGGCCGGGGCGGGGCACCGTGGCGCGGCGGCGGACGGGTGGGTAAGGTCGGCCTTTCTAGAACGCGTTCTAGCAGGTGCGGCTGGCGCGTTCCGCCGACGTCCGGGGAGTCACCATGCGCGCTGCCGTCCTGCACGAGACCGGCCAGGAGAAGCTCGAGGTCCGCGACGACGTCGAGGCGGTGGGCTTCGGGCCCGGCCGGGTGCGGGTGCGGCTGCGCGCCACCAGTCTGTGCCACTCGGACCTCTCCGCGATGAGCGGGGTGCTGCCGCAGCCCGCGCCGTTCGTGCCGGGGCACGAGGGTGCGGGGGATGTGGTCGAGGTCGGCGAGGGAGTCACCGGGGTCGCCGTGGGCGACCGGGTGGTGCTCTGCTGGATGCCGTCCTGCGGGGTGTGCGAGCTCTGCCGCCGGGGCGCCACCCACCTGTGCGTCAGCAGCCTGCGCCGGCTCGGCGCACCGGGCTTCGCCTTCGGCGACGGCCGGACGGCCGCAGGCTTCTACGGCACCGGCACCTTCGCGCAGGAGGTGGTGGTCACGGCGGACAGCGTGATCAAGGTGACCGACGAACTCCCCTACGACCTGGCTGCGTTGATCGGCTGCGGGGTCACCACCGGGGTCGGCGCCGCGGTCAACACCGCGCGGGTCGAGCCCGGCTCCTCGGTCGCGGTGATCGGCGCGGGCGGGGTCGGCATCGCCGCCGTCCAGGGGGCGCGGATCTGCGGCGCGGCCCGGATCACCGTGGTCGACCCGGTCGAGTCCCGCCGGGAGCGGGCGCTGGCCTTCGGCGCGACCGACGCCGTGGCGCCGGAAGGGCTCAAGGCCGCCGCGAAGAGCCAGGCGGCCGGCGGCTACGACTACGTCTTCGAGGCCGTCGGCCGCGGCGCCACCGTCCGCGCGGGCTACGACGCGGCCCGGCGCGGCGGCGCCGTGGTGGTGATCGGCGCCGGGGCCAAGGACGACCAGGTCTCCTTCAGCATGGGCGAGTTGTTCTTCAACGAGAAGCGGATGCTGACCTCGATGTACGGCGGCGGCGACGTCCGCCGCACCGCCGCACTGGTGGTCGACCTCTGGCGCGCCGGCCGCCTCGACCTCGCGGGCATGATCACCCACCGCCTCCCGCTCGCCGAGGTCAACGAGGCCGTCACCCAGATGCGCACCGGCGAGGCGCTGCGCACGGTGCTCACCTTGGACTGACCTCCCCGGGTCGGACGCCCGTACGATGATCATGAGCGGGCGCACGGGGGCGCCCGGACGGATCACGGGGGCGGGCCGGTTGAAGATCTTCGAGCAGCGGTACGAGGGGCGGCTGCGCCTGGGGCTGGTCGCGCTGGCGGTGGCCCTGGGAGTGTGGATCTTCCTGCTGGGCGCGCACCCGCAGGGGCACGCGGAGGTGCGCAACTGGTCCAGCTCCTGGATCGGGCTCGACATCCTCGAACTGCTCGGCCTGCTGGCCACCGCCCTGCTATATCCGAAGCACCCGGCCTACCTGGCCCCCGTCGCCGCCGCCTCGGCCACGCTCTTCGGCATCGACGCCTGGTTCGACACCATGACGGCCCTGGCCGGCGCCGACTGGTACGCCGCCTGGACCTTCGCCCTGGTCGCGGAGGTGCCGCTGACGGTGCTGCTCGCCGCCCTCGCCGTCCGCACGGCCCGGCGGACGGCGAGGCAGCCGGGCTGAGCCGTCAGCCCATGCTCTTCGCGCCGTCGATCGCCTCACGGATGATGTCGGCGTGGCCCGCGTGCTGGGCCGTCTCGGCCACGATGTGCATCAGCACCCGGCGGGCCGACCAGCTCGCGTCGGCCTCGAACCACGGAGCCTTCGGCAGCGGCTGGGTGGCGTCCAGGTCGGGCAGGGTGGCGACCAACTCGTCCGTGCGGGCGGCCACTTCCTCGTAGGCGGCGAGCACGCCCGCCAGCGTCTCGCCGGGCAGCAGGCGGAACTCGTCGGCCCGGCGGGCGAAGTCCTCCTCCGTCCAGGTGGTGAAGTCCGGCATCGCCGAGGGGCCGGTCACGACGAACTCCGCCCAGAGCCGCTCGACGTTGGTCACGTGCTTGACCAGGCCGCCCAGGCAGAGCTCGCTCACCGTGGTGCGGGCCCCCGCCTGCTCGTCCGTCAGGTCACGGGTGGTCAGGCGGAGGAACTTGCGCTGCTTGGCCAGGGCCACCAGCAGGTCGGCGCGCTCACCGGTCAGCTGGGCAGGGGTGGTCGTGGTCATGGTGGCCTCCGTCGGCTCGTTCGCTGTCTGCCTTCGAGAACTACGGTACGGAGACCTCCGGTCAGTTCCTGTCCTGAATTGCGAGGAGAATCGGCGCCATGGCGAACACCTCCGCACGGACGCTGCGGCTGCTCTCCCTGCTCCAGACCCACCGGTACTGGCCGGGGGAGGAGCTGGCCGACCGGCTCGGCGTCTCCGTCCGGACGCTGCGGCGGGACGTGGACCGGCTGCGCGAGCTCGGCTACCCCGTCGAGGCGCAGCGCGGCGTGGACGGCGGGTACCAGCTGGCCGCCGGGGCCGCGCTGCCGCCGCTGGTGATCGACGACGAGGAGGCGGTGGCCCTCGCGGTCGGGCTGCAGGCGGCGGCCGAGGGGGCGGTGGAGGGCATCGCGGAGGCCTCGGTACGGGTGCTCGCCAAGGTGGTGCAGGTGATGCCCGGGCGGCTGCGGCGGCGGGTGGAGGCGCTGCGGGCGATGACGGTGCCGGTGGCCGACCGGTTCGGCGGGGCCGGTGCGGCGGTCGACCCGGACGGACTCACGGTGCTCGCACTGGCCTGCCGCGACAGCGAGCAGCTCGGCTTCGGCTACGCCACCGCCGACGGCCGCCGCAGCGACCGGCTGGTCGAGCCGCACCGGCTGGTCTGCCTGCACCGCCGCTGGTACCTGGTCGCCTACGACCTCACCCGGCAGGACTGGCGCACCTTCCGGGTCGACCGGATCAGCACGCCGCAGGGCGGCGGGGCCCGCTTCCGGCCCCGGGCGCTCCCGGCCGCCGACGCCGCCGAGTTCGTCCGGGCCCGGATCGAGGGCGTGCCGCGCCCGTACCTGGTGGAGGCACTGGTCGCCGCCCCGGCCGAGACCGTCCGCGCCCAGGTCGGCCGCTGGGGCGAGATCGAGGAGAGCGACACCCCCGGCCACTGCCGGCTGCGGATGACCGCCGACTCCCTCGACTGGCCGATGATGGCCCTCGGCAGCCTGGGCGCGGAGTTCCGCGTCCTCGCCCCGCCGGAGCTGCGCAGCCACCTCGCCGACTGGTCGGCCCGCTTCGCCCGCGCGGCCGCCTCCGCCGGGTGAGTCAGGCGGCCGCTGCGTAGAGCAGCTCCCGCAGGCCCGGGGCGGCCTCCCGGCCGGCGCGCCAGACCAGGCGCAGGCGCAGCGCCGGAGCGGCCAGCGCGAGGCGGGTCAGGACGCCGGCGGCGAGGTCGTCGTGGACGGCGAACTCGGGGAGCAGGGCCAGGCCGAGGCCCTGGGCGGCGCAGGCCCGGGTGACGGCGACACCGCCGGTCGGCAGCCGGTCGAGCTCGGGGCCGAGCAGCCGCCGACCGGCCAGGTGGGTGCCGCTCAGGCGGTACGGGCGGCGGCGTGCGGGAGGGTGCGGACGCTGGTGAAGACCAGCGGGGACAGTGCCGCGACGGCGTAGAGCAGGGCGGTCACCGTGGCCAGCTCCCTGCCGCCGATCGCCGCCGCGAGCGGGCCGACACTCAACTGGCCGACGGGGATGGCGAGATAGGAGAGCAGGTCGTCGTAGGAGGAGACCCGGGAGAGGGCCTCGCCGGGCACGTGCTCCTGCAGGGAGGTGTCCCAGCTGACGGCGGCCAGGCCCGAGCCGCAGCCGCCGGCGAACGCGGCGGCCAACAGGGCGGGCAGCGACAGCCCGGCGCCGAGGGCGAGCAGCGGCAGTGCGCCGAGCACGCTCACCGCCACGCCCGTCCGCAGCAGGTGCCGCACCGCCAGCCGGTAGGCCAGCGCGCTGGCCAGCAGCATCCCGGCGCCCCGGACGCTGAGCAGCAGCCCCCAGCCGGCGGTCGAGCTGACCTCCCTGGTCAGCTGCGGGCCGAGGATCTGCCAGGTGCCGGTCTGCACCAGGTTCATCAGGAAGAATGCCGTCGTCACCCGCCACACCCAGCCCTGCCGGGTGAACTCGGCCCAGCCCGAACGGAGTTCGGCCAGCAGCCGGGACTTCGGGCGTTCGGCGGTGCCGGCGATGGGCAGGCGGGCCAGGAAGACGGCGGCGAGCAGGTAGCTGGCCGCGTCGGCCGCCACCGCCACCCCTCCGTTGCTGGCGGCGACCAGCAGACCGGCCGCGCTCGGGCCGAGGATCTTGGCGGCGTTGGCCAGCGAGCCGAGCAGCGCATTGGCCTGCCGCAGCTGCTCCCGGTCGACCAGCTGCGGCACCACCCCGCGCAGCGCCGGGGAGGTGAAGGCCGCCAGGACGCCGTTCAGCAGGGCGAGCGCGGAGGCCGAGAGGAGGGTGTAGTGGTGGGTCAACAGCAGTACGGCGAAGGCGCCTTGGGTGAGCCCCGAGCCGAGATGGGCCACCAGCAGCACGGTGCGGCGGGAGAAGCGGTCGGCGGCCGCGCCGCCGAGCAGCAGGAAGGCCAGCATCGGCACCGTCCGGGTGGCGAGCACGATCCCGAGATCGGTGATGCCGGGCGCGGCGTCCAGCACGGCGAAGGCCAGCGCCACGGGGGCCATCGCGCTGCCGAGCAGCGAGACCAGCCGCCCGGCGAAGAACCGGCGGAAGGCAGGGCTGCGCAGGGGTGAAGGGAGTGGAGTGGTCACCGGGCCGAGTCTGGTGGGCCTGGTCCGGCGAGCACTATTCTTTCGCCCCCAGGCGAAAGAAAGGGGGGGAGTCGGTGTCACTGCTGCGGCTGACCCCCACGGCGCTCGCGCACTCCCGGTTCGCGCTCTCCCCGATGGCCGAGACGCTGGCCTCGGCCATCCTGCTCAGCCGCGCCTGTGTGGACCCCTGGATCGCGCCCTGGCACGCCCGGCACCACGCCGCCTATCTGGAGCTGCTCGCGGCCGACCCGTTCGCCCGCGGTCTGGTCGCCCTGGTCGGCTCCACCAAGTGGCTGCCCACGTATGTCACCTTCCCACCGGAGGGCGGCATGCGGACCGCGCTGGCCGGGGAGCTGGCGCGGCTGGCGGCGGTGCCGGACGAGCGGGTGCGGGAGGATCTCGCGCGGTCGGTGGAGCACAGCTGGCAGCGCCACGACCTCGGTTGGCTGACCGGCCGTGACCTGGCGCCGCGCACCGCCGAGCTGCTCGGCGAGGTCTGGCGGCGGCACATCGCCGCGGACTGGCCCCGCCGCCGGGCCCTGCTCGAACGGGACGTCACCTACCGGGCGGGTCTGCTGGCCGCGTACGGCTGGCCCAGGGCGCTGGAGCGGATGAACAAGTTCAGCGCCTGGGTGGGCGCCGACCAGATCCGCTTCACGACCCGGCCGGGGCCGGTCCGGGAGGTGGGGGAGGCCGGCCTGCTCTTCGTCCCGGTCAGCGCCTGCAGCGGCACCTGGCTGGGGGAGGCGCCGTCCGGCCGGTACGCGCTGGTGTACCCCGCGCGGGGGACGGGCGCCGAGCAGGCGGCCCTGCCTGCGGAGCGCCCGCCGGGGGCACTGGACCGGCTGATCGGGCGTGGCCGGGCCGCGGTGCTGCGTGAGCTGGAGCGCCCGGCGACCAGCAGCGAACTGGCCGCCCAGCTCGGTGTGTCGCTGGGCACGATCGGCGGTCACCTGGCGGTGCTGCGGGATGCCGAACTGGTCACCAACGCCCGGGTGGGCCGCCGCGTGGTCTACCGCCGCACGGCGGCGGGAGACCAGTTGGCAGGCGAACGGCCCCGGTAGGGGCCGGATTTGTTGGTCAGCGGCGGTGGCGGCCGTGCGGGTCCGCCTCGGCGGTGTCGTCGGGTGCGGTGGAGCCGCGGTGGCGGCCGTGCGGGGCGTCCGGGGTGGAGGCCTCGTCGGTGCCGGGAGCCGTGGTCTCGTGCTCGGGGGTGTCGGTGAGGGTCTCGGACATCGTCGTTCGTCTTCTCCGTGCAAAGGGTCCTGGTACGTGGGCCACCATAGCGGCCCGAATCGCCTGCCCGCTGACGTGTCCGGGGCGGGTAGGGGTTCCGCGGTCAGCAGGCGGTGGCCGTGTCCTGGCTGCGCCAGTGGCCGACCAGGTCGCGGTAGCGGGGGGAGAGCACCTGCAGGTCGCCGTGGCGGGCGGTGACGCCGCGGCCGGCGTCGAGGATCAGGACGCGATCGGCGCGCAGCGCCGAGCCGAGCCGGTGGGCGATCACCACCAGGGTGCCCGGGCGGGCCGCGAAGGCCGCCTCCACCCGGGCCTCGGCGGCCGCGTCGAGCCGGCTGGTCGCCTCGTCCAGGATCACCACCGGCGCGGGGGAGAGGTAGGTGCGCACCAGGGCGAGCAGCTGGCGCTCCCCGGCGGACAGCCCCTCGCCCAGCTCCGCGTCCAACCCGCCCAGCCGTGCCACCAGTTCACCCGCGCCGAGCAGCTCGACCACCTCCGCCAGCAGCTCCGGCGCCACCGGGGCCGGCCAGCACAGGTTCTCCCGCACCGTCCCGGTGAAGACGTACGCCTCCTGCGGCACCAGCGCCAGCAGCCCGGCCCGCTCCGGCCCGGTCACCTCGTGCGGCCGGACGCCGCCGACCAGCACCTCTCCCCGCTGCGGCACCAACAGCCCGGCCAGCAGCGCCGCCAGGGTCGACTTGCCGGTACCGCTCGGCCCGACCACCGCCAGGTGCTCCCCGGGCGCCAACTCCAGCTCGAAATCGTCGAGCACGGGCTGCGCGGCGGGCCCGTACGCATGCCCGAGCCCGCGCACCCGGACGGTCGCGTCAGATGCGGCTGGTACGGCTGGTACGGCTGGTACGGCTGCCGGGGGCTGGGCGGCGGCCCCCGGCAGGGTGGCCAGGCGGTCCAGGGTGACGGCCAGCTCCAGCACCCAGCCGCCGACCGTGCCCGCCAAGGTCCGCACCGCCGGCTCCAGTTGCTGCAGCAGGTAGGCGGCCACGCCGAGCGCCTGGCCGAGGGTGAGCCGGCCGGAGTGGACCAGCCAGGGGGCGGCCAGCACGACGGCCAGCACCGGGGCCCGGCCGGCCAGCGCCACGGCGAGCGTGCGCAGTGCCGTGGCCCGGCCCAACGCCCGCACGGCTGCGCCCTGTTCGCGGACAGCGGCGGTCAGGGCTGCCCCGACGCGCTGCTGTGCGCCGCAGGCGGCGATGTCCCGCAGGCCCTCGAAGGCCCGGGTGGTCTCCGCCGCCACCCGCTCGTCCGCCAGCACGACCGCCCGGCGGCGGGCCAGCAGCGGGCGCAGCAGCCTGGCGAAGAGCAGCCCGCCGAGCAGCAGCGGCGGCAGGACCAGCGGCATGGTGACCGGAGCCAGCAGGGCGAGGCCGAGCAGGGCGGCGGCCAGTGTCATGCCCACCCCGCGCAGGGTGCGCAGCAGGGTGGCGGTCAACTGCCGGACCGACTCGACCTGTTCGGTCAGCCGGGCGACGGCCGCCGGGTCCGGCTCCGGCCGGGTGAGCGCACTGCCGACCACCCTGGCCACCAGCGCGTCCCGCAGCGGCTCCACCACGGCCGCCACGTACGGGAACGCCGCGCGGGTCGCGTACGCCCGCACCCCGTACGCCACCCCGAGCCCGGCCAGCCACCCGCACCCCACCACCGGCCGTCCGGCCAGGAACCCCTGGTCCACCGCCCCCGACACCAACAACCCGCCCAGCAGCGCGGGCAGCGCCTCCACCCCGGACCACACCAGCACCCGCACCACGGCGGGCCGGGTACTGCGCAGTTGCCGCCCGAGCAGCGCCCAACCAGGAGAGACCTTCACCGGGCCACCTCCGCGAGTTGCACTCTCCATGGGCGCGAGGAACTGCGCGAAGCCGGAAGAGGCGTGGCAGTTCGCTTCCGCAGAGAGCCAGTTGCACTTTGCAAGGGGCGCGGGGAACTGCGCGAGGGCGGAAGGCAGAGACCTGTCGTCTTCCGCACTCGCGCAGTTCCCCGCGCCCCTGGAGAGTGCAACTTGCGGAGGTGGCCCGGGCTCCGGCCGGTGGCGTGCGTCACGAGAGTTCCTGTTCGAGGTGGGCGCCCGCGAGGGTGGCGCGGTAGGCGGGGTCGGTGAGCAGGGTGGCGTGCGGGGCCAGGGCGCGGAGGCGGCCGTGGTCGAGCCAGGCGACCAGGTCGGCTTCGGCGGCGGCGCGGGCGCGGTGGGCGACGATCAGGCGGGTGCGGCCCCGGGTGGTCTCGGCCAGGGCCTGGGAGACCTGGTGCTCGGTGGCGAGGTCGAGGCTGGAGGTCGCGTCGTCGAGGACCATCACGCGCGGGCCCTGCCCGAGCAGCCGGGCCAGGCCGAGGCGCTGCAACTCGCCGCCGGAGAGTCGGAGTTCGTGCGGGGGAGTGCGGCGCCCGGCCGGGAGGCGGGCCAGGAAGCCGTCGGCCCGGGCGGCCCGGAGCTGCTCGGCGCCCGCCCCCTCCAGGGCCTCCGCCACGGTGGCCCCGACCAGCACCGGCCGCTCGAAGGCGTACCCGACGGCCCGCCGCAGCGCCTCGACGGAGAGGCCGTCCACCGGCGCGCCGTCGATCAGCACCCGCCCCTCGCTCGGCTCCCGCAGCCGCCCGGCCAGCTCGGTCAGCAGCGACTTGCCCGAGCCCGACCGCCCCACCAGGGCGACCGTCCGCCCGCCCGGCACGGTCAGCGAGAGCGGCCCGAGCAGCACCTGCCCGCCCTCCCGGACCACCACTTCCTCGAAGACCAACTCGCCAGGCCCGTCCGGAAGTTCTCTGGAACCGAGCGATGGCAGAGGATCGGCCAGCACCTCGTCCACCCGGGCCTGCCCGGCCCGCGCGTGGGCCACCCCGGCCAGCG
The DNA here is from genome assembly GCF_040296285.1 of Kitasatospora sp. NPDC002227. Classification (NCBI taxonomy): domain Bacteria; kingdom Bacillati; phylum Actinomycetota; class Actinomycetes; order Kitasatosporales; family Streptomycetaceae; genus Kitasatospora; species Kitasatospora sp. NPDC002227. The sequence goes on along the minus strand of NZ_JBEOWY010000008.1, from coordinate 1,300 downwards.
CCTCGACCTGCTCGAAGAAGCCGACCCCGAGCGCCGTCCACCCGGCCGCTGCCGCCAGCGCCCCCGGCGGCAGGGTGCCGTGTGCGACCAGCAGCCCGGCCGTGCCCAGCACCGCCAGCTCCACCACGGCCACCAGCGCGGTGGCCTGCCAGACGGTCCGCCGCTGGGTGGCCCACAACGCGTGCCCGGCGGCGGAGAGTTCGGGCAGGGGTCGCAACACCCGTGCGGTCTCCCGCTGTTCGGCCCCGGCGGCGCGGATGCTGCGCAGACCGCCGAGCGCCTGAGTCAGTCCGGCGGCCAGCCGGGACTGCACCTCCTGGTAACGCTGGAAAGCCGTACCGGCCTGGACCAGGAAGAGCCGGATCACCACCACCCCGGGGACGACCCCGGCGAAGAAGGCCAGCGCCAGCCAGGGCGAGAGCACCCCGAGGCCGACCACCGCCCCCAGTGAGGTGAGCAGCGCGGCCACCGCGCCGAGCCGGGCCGCGAAGCCGCCGCCGGCGTCGGCGGCGGCGCCCACCAGCCGGGCCGTCAGATCGCCGGGTGCCCGGCCCTGCGCCGGGCCGAGCGCGAGCACGTGCCCGAGCAGCCGGCTGCGCAGCTCCACCGTGGCCGCCGCCCCGCAGGCCGGACCGGCGGCCGCCGCGACCGCACTCGCCACCGCCCCCGCCACCAGCACCCCGGCCACGGCCCAGACCCCCCTGCCACCGTCGATCGCCCCGGCCACCACGCCGGGCACGGCCAGCGTGGCCGCAGCCTCCACCGGCACCGCCACCCCCAAAGCCACCCGCCAGCCCCGCACGCCGCTCACTTCCCCTTCCGGGCTTGTCCGACACTTCCCACCGGGTCCCTGCCTCCCCCAGCCTTCGGCCGGGAGGTGCCCCCTCGGGACGCGCCCTCCTTCGCGGGGCCCGAGCAGCTCCGCCACGAGGGCCTCCCTGTCGCACGCCGACAGCACGCGCCAAGAGCCCTGGGCCCGGATACACGTGATCGGCCGTGCCACCCCCGCAGGGGAGCGGCACGGCCGATCGGAGACCTACTAGGCGATCGTGAAGAGCAGGCAGGTCAGGATCAGGCAGGTGTACTGGCAGCCGCCACCCTGGCCGGTCAGCTCGACGGACTCGGTCTCCGGCAGCTCCTGCAGGGCCGCGAGGTCGGTCTCGAAGTCGGTGAAGTTCTGCATGGTGTTTCCTCCCCTTGTCGGTCGTCGGCCGGTGCTCGGGGGCGGGCCGCATGCAGGCCCGGACCAGGTCGACCAGCTCCACCGGCAGCCCGGAGAGGTCCGGCTGGTCGCGCAGCA